>CALMHE010000101.1 GCA_937863865.1 uncultured Anaerolineaceae bacterium
TTACAGAACAACGAAATCTTCTGAACGATCCCGGGCTCGATCGGTTCATCACAGCGCAAAACAATAATTTTCGGGAAAATTCCCATCGATTGTAATTCACGGACGGAATGCTGCGTCGGTTTGGATTTCTGCTCTCCGGAACTCTTGAGATAAGGAACCAATGTCACATGAATAAACAGACAGTTCTCCTGACCGACTTCCAAACCGATCTGACGAATCGCTTCCAGAAACGGCTGGCTCTCGATATCCCCCGCGGTTCCGCCGATTTCGGTTATTACCACATCGGCGTTTGTTTTCTGTCCAACGGAATAGACAAAGGATTTGATTTCATTCGTGATATGCGGGATCACCTGAATCGTCTCACCGAGATATTCACCGTTCCGTTCTTTATTCAGGACATTCCAGTAAACCTTGCCGGTCGTTAAATTGGAATATTTGTTAAGATCCTCATCGATAAACCGTTCATAATGTCCCAAATCCAAATCCGTCTCCGCACCGTCCTCTGTCACAAAGACTTCTCCGTGCTGAAACGGGCTCATTGTGCCGGGGTCCACATTGATATATGGATCCAATTTTTGAACGGCTACCTTAAACCCCCGTTCCTTTAAAAGTCGACCGATGGCTGCTGCTGTTACACCTTTACCAACCGAACTGACAACCCCGCCTGTGAAAAATATATATTTTGTCGACATTATTGTGATTTCCTTAATTCCTTTTTCATAGGTGTTGTCTGGATGATTATTTCATTGATTTCTCATCATTGAAATAACTCATCCAGTTTACCATAAATCATCCGATGAATACAAAAAGAAACCGCCCTATTTTCCAGGGCGGTCGGTTGATCATTTGAAGAGGTCAGGATTGAATTTTATTTTCAAGAGTGCGGGAAAGAATATCATCCTGGGCAGTATCACTGCCAATTTTTTTCTTGGCTTTATCATTCTGTTTTCGGCTGCGGGCTCGTTCCATCGCCTGCTGCCAGGCAAGTGCCATTTCAGTTGGTTCTTCTTCAACAGGGTGTGAAGTATTCATGCTCAACAGTTCGGAATTATCTTCGCTTCCATCAGCCTGTCGTTCACGTTTGCTTACTTTTTTCCTGGAGATTTTGGTGCGTTCACGGTGAGGAGGTGCTTCCACGGGCATGACCGGTTCTTCTTCCACAACCGGTTCAGGTTGAAGGGCTTTCAAACTAAGTTTGATTTGCTTCTTTTTACGGTTTACATCAATGACCATTGCTTCCACTTCGTCATCTTCATGGAGAACATCAGTGGGCGTGCGAACATATCCGTGTGCCATTTCTGAAATGTGAATCAGTCCGGGGCGTTCTGCACCAATTTCGACAAGGGCACCAAATTTTTCGATGCGGGTTACCCTGCCTTTGACAACCATTTCTTTTTTAATTTCACGCCATTCCAGGGCAAGAGGTTTTATCATGGTTAGTTCAATACGGTCATCCTTGACCCGCCTTACCCAAACCTCGACGGTTTGCCCTTCAGTCAGGACATCACGAACACTTTTAATCGGCTGACCTTCCACCGGGGCAACCAGTTGTGAAAAAAGCAACACAGCTGGGGTCCTTACGCCGATATCAATGATCGCTCCTGCCAAAGTGGTTTTTAAGACCGTTCCGGTAAATTGCATTTTGGGTTTTAATTCCGGGCGGTTGGTATCAGATGCCGCACTCATTTCCATGTTTTTCTCTCCTAAAAAGTTTCAGCGAAGGCTGATTATACTCTCCGTAAGGGATACTGTCAATTGTGTTACGTCGATAATTCTGATTATTTTGTCAGAATTTCAATGGCTTTCTCCAGTTGGGGATCACGATTTGCATCGATGTCATCCTGAGTGATTTCAACGATGATATCTGGCGTCAGACCAACTTGGTGAATCTGGCGTTCTTTTGGGGTCAACCATCGGGCGACAGTAATACGGACAGCGCCCTGATCCTCAAGGGGTGTCCAAATTTGAACAGATCCTTTTCCAAATGTTTGCATTCCAACAAGAGTCGCCCGATTGTAATCCTGGAGAGCGCCTGCTGTAATTTCAGATGCAGATGCGGAACCCTCATTCACAAGTACAACCATTGGAATTGATAATGCCAAGCCATTAGGAAGTGATTTATACGTATCCCGGGTGCCATCTCCATATTCTTCATAAAGGACGACCTGATTGCTTTGGATGAATTGTGAAACGACTTCAACTGCAGTTGTCAGGTATCCACCACCGTTATATCGTAAATCAAGAATGAGTCCTTTTGGGTTCTGAGCAAGAAGGGTTATCAAGGCTTTTTTTAAATCGTTCGTAGTTTCATCACCGAATGTAGTTAATTGAATATAGGCGATATTTCCATCCTTCATTTCACTCTCAATACTTGGAATGGTGATTTTCGCCCGAGTAATTTCAAACTCCAAAGATTCGGATGACCCTTCCCTTTGAATTGTTAATTTAACGATTGTCCCGGCTGGACCCAATACCCTGCGGAGAACAAGACTGGGATCTTCTGAAGTGATATCAACATCATCCACGGCAATGATTTGATCACCCGGTTTTAACCCTGCCTTTTCTGCAGGTGAATTGGGCATGGGAGTGATGATCGTAAGATATTGACCGGAAGTATCCACCCAGGCTCCAATTCCATCATATTCGCCTTCCAATGGAGCATTTGCCTGTTGGTACTCCAATGGATCCATGTAGCCGGTATGGACATCTCCCAGGGAATCCAACATCCCCCGGATGGCTCCCCGCATGAGGGTAATATCATCCACAGGTTGGTCCACATATTGCGTATGAACCAGATCCCAGGCTTGCCAAAAGGGTTTGAAAAGGGATTCAATATCACTTGTCGGCTGAAAGGTTTGAGTGGCTACAGGAAGATTGGTTATTTCCATGGTTTGTGTCGCCTGGCTGGTTGAACTTGCTTTTGGGATGAAGTAGCCAATAGCAACTCCACCAACCAGAGTGCAAGCAAACAAGGTGGTTATGGCAATCACAATCAGGACGATTTTGGTTGTTCTGGACATATCATTCTCCCAAGTTAAGGTGATTGGTTCCTGCAGGGGTCATCCGGGATTGAGTCAGTCGGTTTTTCCGGATTTTTTAATTCCTTAACTCTTTGATTTAATTCCAAATATTCCCGGGCTTCTTTTTGAAGGGGATGACGGATGGATTCACCTATCTTTTTTACCATATTGTTTGTTCTGCTTATCTTTCCTTTATTGCGATACAGCTTGATTAGAAATACATTCAGCATAATCAATGTAATAATTACAAAACCAAGAAATACCCACGCAAGAGGGTAAACACCGTTCATGTTTGTGAAATAAATAATGATGGGAGGATGTCTGGCAATTCTACAAGAGTGGTAATATGGGCATCGGCTCCATCTGTCCCGGAAGCTGAATTGGCGATATGAATTGTCCTAAAACCTATCTCGTGTGCTGCAGATAAATTCCAAAGCATGTCATCGATTAATACACACGAATGCGGGTCGGGATTTCCTGCTGCCGCCAGGGCAATTTTGAATGATTCCAACTGGGGTTTGCAATTGGGCATTATTTTAAGAATATCAATAATTCCATCAAAACAGTCGGATAAATTTAACACATCCAATACACGAAGTGCGTGATGAATATCTGAATTGGTGAAGATAAATTTTCTTTGAGGAAGAGAAATGAGGGCTTTCCGGTCATCAGGATTGGGCGAAATGTAATCGTTCAGAGGAAGATCATGGACATAATCCAGGTAAACCTGTGGATTAATATTGAACATGGCTTGTAATCCGCGCAGGGTCGTACCATACGTGCGAAATAAATGCTGACGTAAATTGGAAATCTCATCAGGAGGTATATGCATTTTTTCAGACATGAAACGATCAATTCGATCACGGATGGCATCCCAGAGTCCACTTGTTGAAGGGTAGAGCGTGTCATCCAGATCAAAAAACAATACCTTATTTTTCATGGGGGAAATTATAGCATGGATGTTTCTTGTGCCGGATTTAAATTATGGATGAGGTATAATCGATCAGAGGCATTAATGCGGATTCAAAAATTACCGGACGAAGTTGCTTCCCAAATTGCAGCCGGAGAGGTGGTTGAACGCCCGGTATCGGTCGTAAAAGAATTAGTGGAAAATGCACTCGATGCTGGTGCCCGGCAGATTAATATCAGGGTTGAACAGGCTGGCAGGCGTCTGATTGAAGTTAACGATGATGGTAATGGGATTCCTCTTGATGAATTGGAACTTGCAGTCACCCGTCATGCCACCAGCAAATTAAGATTGGCTGATGATTTATTCCATATCCATACTCTGGGTTTCAGGGGTGAAGCGCTGGCTTCGATCGCTTCTGTATCACAAGTAATCCTGTCCTCAAAAACCAGGGAACAGCCTTCAGGTGGAAGGGTTGTCATTGAAGGGGGGAAATTCATTCGTCAGGAACAACTTGGAATGCCTGCAGGAACGACGGTGTGTGTAGAGAATCTTTTTTACAATGTTCCGGCACGATTAAAATTTTTAAAACGGGATGCGACAGAACGGCAATTAATTGAGAATTTCATCAACCGCTATGCTGTCGCATATCCTTCAATCCGGTTTTCACTGACCATTGATGGGAAGCAAACCATGCAAACCAATGGTCTGGGGCAGAAGAGAGAAGTCCTTGTCCAGTTGTATGGAGTGGATATTGCCCGCCAGATGTTGGAATTAAACTTTACTGATGACGATTTGAGGATAAATGGATTCATCAGTCCCATCTCGCTTACACGGTCAAACCGCCGGGAATTAACATTTTTTATCAATGGTCGCTGGGTACAGGATGGAGCATTAACAAGTGCTTTGCTGAAAGCGTACCATTCACTGCTAATGGTGGGAAGATATCCGCTTGCGATCCTTTTTATTGATATTTCAGCTGAGGATGTGGATGTCAATGTACATCCTGCCAAATCGGAAGTCAGGTTCCGAAATCCAGACAGGCTTTTTACATCCGTCCAGCGGGCGGTCCGGCGGGCACTTGTGGCTCACAGTCCGGTGGCACCTGTTCAAGCCTGGGGTTATGGATCCCTGTCACCGGGTTCATTGTCAGCAGGGCGCGTTCCCGATCCAGCCTGGCAGATGAAGGATGACCTGTCATTTTCAAGCACAAGTGAGGATCCCCAGAACGCGGTCGAACCACAGGTTTCAACCCAATATTCGGAGAGACAACTTCCATCAGGTCAAATACCTTTATTGCGATTAATTGGGCAGGTAGGAGGAGTGTACCTGGTGGCGGAAGGACCGGATGGTTTATATTTGATTGACCAGCACGCTGCTCACGAAAGAGTCTTGTTTGAAAAGCTCATGCAGAACAGGTATCGGGCGGACCAGCAAACATTATTAACACCGTTGATCATACATTTATCGCCAGTTCAATCAATTATATTGACAAATCAAACCGAAGTGATGGAACGACTGGGATTTCATATTGAATATTTTGGATCGAACACATTTCGTGTGCATGCCATACCAGCCATGTTTTCTGAAGGGGATCCACTTGAAGCCGTTAGATCGATTGTAGAGGATTTTGAAGAAGATGAAACCCCTTTGCAGAATGAGATCGAAGCAAAGATTGCAGCGAGAGTTTGCAAACGTATGGCGGTAAAAGCCGGACAGATTTTGTCAATTGAAGAGCAAAAGGCATTGGTTCATGAGCTTGAAGTGTGTCAAAACCCACGGACATGCCCGCACGGCAGACCGACTATGATCCATTTATCAGTTGATTTGTTGGAACGTCAATTTGGTCGGCGGGGAAGCCGCTAGAATCTTTATTTGGAGAGAAAAATATGCAAATCGTAACTGATCGGGGTGCTGACCTTTCAATGGAGCAATTGAAGAATTTAAATATCCATTTTGCTCCCCTTCGCATCCAATTGAATGGAAAGATGTATGTGAGTGGAGTTGATCTATCATCGGAAGAGTTTTATGAACTTCTGTCAACAACTGATGGATTTCCAACCACTTCACAACCATCTGCTGGTGAATTTGCTGACCTCTATCGGGAATTAGCAAAAACTGATCCGGAAATCTTATCCATTCATATTTCATCCGGTCTAAGTGGAACCGTGAATGCCGCAAAAGCAGGTGCGGAAATGGTTCCAGAAGCAAAGATTACGATTTGGGACACGAAAACATTATCCTGCCCGGAAGGTTGGCAGGTGGAAGCTGCTGCCAGGGCAATAAAAGCTGGTTGGGAAATCTCCAGGATCCTTAAATTGCTGGAAATGTTACGTGAAAAGGTGACCGGGGTGTTCACATTAAACGAACTCCGATATCTGGTTCATGGCGGACGGATCAGCCATCTTAAAGGATTGGTTGCATCCCTGTTGAACATAAAGCCAATTATTGCAGTCGAAAAGGAATTTGGTAAATATGTTCAAGCAGGCAGAGAAATCACGATTAAGCGTGCAATTCGGGAGATGGTAAATTTTGTCGCTGGATTATATCCGGCTGGAGAACCTCTTCGTATACAAATATTGCATGGCATGAACAAGAATGGCATCAATATATTGTTGGAAGAATTGAAGCAGCGCATTCCAAACATAACCTGGTTGCCAACTTCAACCATAGCGCCGGTCCTCGGGGCACACACCGGTCCGAGTATCATTGGTCTGTCAGCAGGACCCTTGAAATTATTTGAAGATCTCCCCTGACTTAAATTTTCCACCTAAAAAAATGGATTGGATGAAATTGATTCATCCAGGTTGATCCTTTATTTCATCAGTCCGGCTAATTTGGGCACAGTAAGATCCACAGCATAAGGAAGCAACATATCTGCTTGTTCATCCATCAGCGTGGAGGAATATGTATTGATGAGTAATTTCGCACCCCGGGATGCGGCTTCAGATGGTAAGAGATTGGCAGGGAACACTTCCAGCGAGGAGCCAATTACCCAAACCAAATCAGCGGTTTGGATTTCTTGTTTGGCTTTTAACCAGGTGTCTTCAACCAATTCTTCTTCATAAAGGATCACATCGGGTTTAATAATTGAATTGCAGCAGGTACAACGGGGAATATGTTTGTTAAATATAATGTCTGCAATTATATTGCCGGGGTAGGAATGGTGGCAATTGGGGCAAGTAAAGGTCTTCATGGATCCGTGAATTTCAATGACTTTCTTTGAACCTGCTTTTTGATGAAGACCATCAATATTTTGAGTGATAATGGATTGAATCAGCTGTCGAGTTTCCAATTCCGCCAGAGCAATGTGAGCTGCATTAGGGGTGGCAAAATATGCAGTATGCATCAATGGACGGAACCAATTGTAGAAACGAGTCGGATGCTGGTGGAATGCTGTCAGAGAGGCGACTTCCATTGGATCAAAACGAGACCATAAACCAGTCCCTGCTGACCAGAAGTCAGGGATGCCGGAGGGAGTAGAAATACCAGCGCCTGTGAATACTACAACATAATGAGCACTTTTTAGTAAATCCGAAGCTTTTAGACAATCCAGCTCAAAATTATTGCTGGAACTCATTTATTCTTTTACAAGACGGGTGGAGACTTGTTCCACCAGACGCAGGAATTGCTGGCTGGCAAGTCCATCCTGTTGGAGTAATGTCATGGGTACATTGCGTGAAGCTGCCTGGAATGACTGTTCGGGAGCGGGTGGAATGACAATTGTCAGAGGGATACCTAAACTCTCCTGAACCTGGACAGCATTTAATTGAATATCCGATCGAACCCGGTTGATGACAGCCAGACTGAGAAGCTTTGATTTTCCAAACCCATAATTGCCCAGATCAGTAATTAACTGTTTTGTTCGTTGGATTGCAATTGGCTGCCCTTCAGTGACAACAAAGACCTCATTACAAAGTTTAAGGATCATGTCCAATCCCGGGAGGGAAGAATTACCAATATCCAGAAAAATAAATTGAGCAAGGGTGGTCAATTGTTGTAGAACGATTTCCAATTGTGGGACGGATGCCATGGTTTCGACATCCGATAATTTAATGGAGGAAAGCAAAAGACGGATGCCATAAGTCGTGCGAACCAGATGATTGTCCACAGTGACAGGCGTAATTTCAGCAGGTTTTAACCGGAGAAGGTTAGCCAAACCCAAAGAATCAGCCAGACCAAGTTCAACCCCCCATGTTCCCTGACCAGGCTTCATTTCCATGGCAATGACATCTTTCTTGGTTTTTCTGGCAAATGCAATTGCCAGATTAAGAGCCAGTGTGGATACACCAACCCCGCCTTTGGCTCCAAGCAACCCGATTAAATGACCGCGTTCGGTGGTTGTGGGAATCCTTGTTTTAGCCCGGCTGAGTAGCGCCCTGATGTGTGCTTGTAATTCTGCCGGGTGGACAGGCTTGGTCAGGTAATCATCGGCGCCTGATTCATATCCTGTGACCTTATCTTCCACCTGACTTTTAGCTGTAAACATCAGAATAGGGATATTGGCTGTATCCGTTTGTTTACGGATTTGCCTCGCGACTTCATATCCATCCAGATCCGGCATCATCACATCCAGGATGATCAGATCCGGCAATTCAGTGCGCGTCATTCCCAATGCCTGGTTACCGTTAGCTGCTGTAACAATTTCATAACCCTGCCGCTGAAGCATCAGACTTACCAATCGCAGGGTTTCGGGATCATCATCCGCGATGAGAATTTTTTCTGCCATGGTGAATATCCTCAATTAATCCAGATTTTTCATGATTCAGTCTAGCATAAATGTTAAGGTAAGGCAAGTTGAAAGACTTTCCATTCTTGCAAGGTGCCGGCAGAAAAGACTATAACGGTATAATGGAAATATGGATCTTCTTTATTTTAATAATATTTTACGCGAAAGATGCGGATATAAGGATGGAGACAAGGTATTAATTGGTTTATCTGGTGGACCGGATTCTCTTTGTCTTGCCGACATGATGGAGAAAATTGGTATACAGGTTCTGGTCATGCATATTAATCATGGAATCCGCCCAGAAGCTGATGACGAAGAGGTATCAGTACGAAATCTTTCTCAGAGAAGAGGGTGGAAATTATTCTCAACCCGCGTGGATTGCGTTAAATATGCTGTAAACAACAAACTCTCCCTTGAATCTGCTGCCCGCGAGTTAAGGTACAAGGCGTTATTTACTTATGCAATTGAGAATCAATTGGATGCTGTGATGAC
>CALMHE010000102.1 GCA_937863865.1 uncultured Anaerolineaceae bacterium
TCAGAAAATATGCCAAAGCCGGTATTGATCCCGTAAACTGGTTTGCCGGTTTCCAATATCGATTCCAGGCATTCCCTGGATTTTCTCAATGCCTCCAATCCATCCTTGCTAATTTCCACCCTTTCGTTAAAACGAGCGACCTTAACCACCTGCTCCAAAGTTAGAGTATGCCCATCCAAAGAAATCAAAGCCAACTCCTTATTTGATGAATAATGTACCCAATACCAATGCTGTTATTGGTACTGTAATATTGTCAATATCCTTGATCGGTATAGATTCAATCAGCATGCAAACAAAAGCAATCATCATGATAGGTAAGACTAAATTCACCCATTGCGTATTCCACACACCAGCTTGGATGAAAATATATAAAACAAGCAGCGTAAATGTCCATCCCCCCAAAAACATTGCAATCGAACCAGAAACTGTCTTTACACGTGACCAAGGCAAGTGCGGACTCATAATTTTTCTGCCAAATATGTCTGCAATTCCATCGCCACCGCATAACATCATCAATGCGATGATGCCCAGGAAAGATTCCTTCCAAAAAACGATTGTTAGAATTACAAAGACAATCCCATAATAAAGTGGCCCGCGTAATATTTCCCGGTGATCTCCAGTCCGACTTATGGCTTGAACAGAATCGGTATCTTTAATAATACCCATCCCAATAAATAAAAAATTAAGGGTAATCAAACCAGGAATAATGGCTGCCAGGTAGCGTGAAATGGAATGATCAGGAAAAAGCAGCCAACAAATCACAAAAATCGGTCCTGTACCGACATGAATAATTTTTCGGCTAATTTTATTATCCACCCATCCATGGCTGGCAGCCCAATTGTTGATTCTCAACCAGGCAATGGCAATAAAAAAAGTGATAATAAATGCAATCCACGGACTCTTCAACATAATTATTCTCATCTATGGGATTTATCGTCGTTGTTGTTCCCTTGCAATTTCCCGTTCCTGGTCCCGTTTGGCAATTTCGTGTCGCTTGTCAAACAATTTTTTACCCCGGGCGATAGCTATCTCCAATTTTGCCCTGCCGTCTTTTAAGTACATCTGAACAGGAATGACTGTCACACCCTTTTGGCGGACAGACTCCCATAACTCCCGGATTTCCCGTTTGTGTAACAACAACCTTCGGGGGCGTTTGGGATCATGGTTCATCCTGCTCGCAGGGTCATATGGCGCGATATGGGCATTCACCAGCCAGGCTTCATGTTCATAAACATCCACATATGATTCTGCCAGGCTTATTTGTCCAGCTCGAATGGACTTTATTTCACTTCCCTGTAATGATATTCCTGCTTCAAATCGCTCCAGCAAAAAATATTCAAAATGAGCTTTTCGATTTTTCGCGACTACTTTCACTGCCATGCGATGGATTGTACCCCATCTAACCCTTCCGGGCTATGGTAAATCCGACTCCAAATCGGATCAAAGCATATAGAAGTAATACTGGTTTCAATCCAATCCAATTACCGACCAATGGACCTCCTAAAGATCCTATAAGGATAGCGGCATTGATAGCCAGGCTGTACCATGCCAGATGTGCTGATTTATCCGAATCGGGGATGCTTTCCAATAAGTATGTGAAAATTGAGCTTACACATACAGACCATCCCAAACCACCAATAATGTTTGCAAATAAATATAACGGGGCACCCTTTGCCAGAGATAACAGGATTGGGAACACTGCCAGGATCATCAAACCAGATCCGGTTAATACATTCGTTCTATACTTGCGTATCAATCTTGGAAATTGAGTGGAACCCAAAAACACTGCCAAATTAAAAAAGGCTGTACCCATGCTGATGACTTGATCGTTTAGTTTCAGGACCCTTACCGAATAGACAGGGAATATGGGAGTCGGTAGATATTGTGCGATGTGAAAGAAAAATAGGAGGATTAACGTTAATCCAAACTGCCCTCTGAAAATATCAAAACGAATCTGCTTTTTAATCGTTTGAACAATGATATTAATTCGGTTTTTTAGCTCTGTTTTTGAAGATGTTTGATTATTTTTATCTTCTACCTTATCATTCATTCTCATTGGTGTTTTGATCCGAATGAGAAACAAATGTACTGAACTCATCACCGCGCCTAACAACCCGATGGCAAAGACATATGGATATCCGTTGGGAAATGGAATAGTGTTCAACAGCCAGCCACAAAATAAAGCTGTCACCGTGGTAGTTACAGCCTGGATTGCGTTTCGGATTCCCAGCACAAGTCCACGCCATTGATCTGGAACTGCTTCGCTGAAAAATGCATTAAACGATATTGATAAGGCAGTCCCCGGAATGGACATGATAAATATTAACAATGTAATCAATTGCACTTGAGCCGATGGGGATATTACATCGGAAAGAATGGGAAGTAAAATTAAGGCAATGTAAAAGGAGCGAAATCCAATTACACTCCATAAAACTGCTTTTTTTGTGGATTGCAGCTTCAACCAGGCTCCAGCTGGTAAAGCGACAAACAAGCTTATAATTGCCGGAGCAGCACTGATAATACCCAACTGTCCGGTGGTGGCACCCATTCGTGCAGCATATATGGAAAGGAATGCAATCGTACTCCCATTTAAAACCCCATACCAGCCAATATCGAAGTATAAATTTCGAAAATTGCTATGGTGTTCCAATGGGACTGTATGAAATCTTATGGGAAATAATTTTCTCAAGCGAAAATCCTATAATGAGGGAATAATATGAATAATTATGTAAAGGATTTTATTCTAAACCCTGAGATTATATTCTTAAATCACGGGTCATTTGGGGCAACCCCAAGAATTGTAATGGAGCTTTATCAAAAACTGCAAATGGAAATGGAGCGCCAGCCAGTTGAGTTTTTGGGGAGGAAAGCCCCTGATTTATTACGGAACTCCCGTCAAATTCTTGCCAATTATCTGGGCACGTCATGTGATAATCTTGTTTATGTAACCAATACAACTGTAGGTATCAACATCATTGCCCATAGTCTTGATTTACGTCCTAATGATGAGGTCCTTGCAACCAATCAGGAATATGGCGCTCTTGATCGAACCTGGAAATTTCTTGCACAAAAAAAAGGATTCACTTATATTAATCAAATTTATTCTTCCCCCATTCACTCTGAAGAAGAACTCCTTTCTGAATTCATAAAAGGGTTATCAGATCGCACCAAAGTAATATATATCAGTCATATCACCTCTCCCACAGCGATGATATTTCCCATTCAAAAAATGATCGATTGTGCCAGACAACGGAATATTTTAACCATCGTTGATGGTGCTCATGCACCCGGTCAACTGCATATCAATCTTAATGATCTTGATGTGGATTTCTATGTTGGCAATCTTCATAAATGGCTATGCGCACCTAAAGGCTCTGCCTTTCTTTATTCCAATCCACGTGTTCAACACCTGATTGAACCCCTGGTGGTTAGTTGGGGTTGGCAAAGTGACAATCCTTCTAGTTCTCAATTTGTGGATTACCTGGAATGGCAGGGTACACGCGATATCTCGGCCTTTCTGGCAGTTCCAGCCGCTATTGAATATCAACAGCGACGCAACTGGGATCAAGTCCGTATGGAATGTCATTCCCTGGCTTCACTTACATATGATCAAATAACACAATTAACCAATCTCCCTCCATTGTATTCCAATAAACCGTCCTGGTTTTCACAAATGGTGGCTTTACCTCTACCCGACTCTATCCATCCCGCTGTTTTAAAAGACCGTTTATATGATGAATTTCAAATCGAAATTCCTGTCATTTCCTGGAATGGACAAACTTTAATTCGGGCTTCTTTTCAAATCTATAATAATATATCTGATGTTGAGTGTTTGGTTTCAGCACTTCGGTCATTATTGCTGATCTCATAATAAGTGAATACATCCTTGAAAGGATCCTGATATGCATGAGATTTCTTTAGCACTTGGCGGTGGCGGAATGAAAGGCATAGCCCATATCGGGGTTTTTAAATCCCTCGAAGATTCCAGATTTAAAATCCGTGCGATTTCCGGGACCAGCGCCGGGGGATTAATTGGCGCGCTATATTCATCCGGATATTCAGTCTCAAAAATCATCGAAATCGTATCTCATGTAAACCAGAAACACCTGTTTCAACGGGGAAAAAATGATGGTCCTGCTCTTTTAGGTTTGGTAGGATTAACTGACACGCTTACACAACTTTTGGGAGATCGGCAATTCTCTGATTTACCTATTCCTTTTGCTTGTACATCAGTTGATTTATATAGTGGTCAGGAAATTATTTTAAACAGGGGCAGCGTTGTCGATGCTGTCCTGGCAACGATAGCAATTCCGGGCGCATTCCCTCCCCGAATAATTGATAACCATACCTTGGTTGATGGTGGTATCCTGGACCCCGTTCCGGTTGCTCTTGCCAGATGGATGGCACCCAGACATCCTGTCGTTGCAGTCGTCTTGTCATCCCAGTTGGATAATGAGGTTGAAATACAACCAGTTCAAATTCCGATCAATGTTCCAATACCCAAGCCCATTGTCGAGAGAATTGCCAAATTGCGAATCAGCCAGGCAATTCGAATATTTATTGAATCATTTGATATATCTACACGCAAGTTGAGTGAATTGAGGCTTATTCAAGATAAACCAGATGTCGTCATCAGACCGGAATTAAGCGAATTTGGTATATTGGACGAGGTCGATCCTGAAACATTAATCCGGCGAGGAGAAATAGCCGCAAATGAGGCAGTTCCAAAAGTAATATCGGCTTGTTCCTGGCGGAATCTTTTTCCTAAATATATCCAAAAAATTACTCCACCTGGAAAATTTATATTATCAAATAATGATCCAAAATCGGATTGACATGAAACCACAGGATCTGAGAAAGTACGCCCGTGATACTAATTTCCGATTGGTTGTTGGACTTTTTTCCATAATAAGTATAGTTGGTACGGTCCTCATCTACCTGTTTTGGGGACCTGGTGCTGCAGTGTTGGCGTTTCTTTGTCTTGCAGGAGCCATCCTTATTTTATTGTTGATAGCCCTGGTTCTTTGGCTCCTGGATAAATTATTTACCAAAATATAATTTTCTATTTCTTATTTTTATCGGTTTTGCAAGAGAAATATAACACCAACCAAGGCTCCCAAGGCAAAAAATAACACAATAACTAAACCTATTGGAATACCTCCAATCCCTCCAGTTGTTCCGACCGTTGTATAAGTCGGAATTATCAGCGGGGATGGTGGAGTAAACGTCGGCAATCTGGTGGGTTGGATATCGATGTTAAATTGAGCTGCCATGGTCGGATCAATTGTAGGAGTCACTTCAGGAGCCTTGGTTGCCTTGGGGGTTACAACCGGCACTTGCGCTGATAATATGACATTGCTGGAAAATACCCATCCTATCCCATCCGGGGCACCTTGATATTCAATTAATATCCAATCTCCACCTGCGGATATTCCAATTGCAGGGACTTCCTGTCCTTGAGATAAAATCCCAACAGCAGGCGCCAATGTGCTTGGATATGCCCGTACATTGACATAAGGTTCAGTCGATCCTGCCCGTACACTCACCATTGGACCTTTGGGTGTACCTGTGACAGTTGGAATACTAATTGTCGGCACTTGAGCATGAACTTGATTTGATTGATTGCTGCCCAACATACAGACAAGCAAAAAAACCATCACGCCAAATAAACTTCCCAACAACCAGTGATAAGCTCTTGTTTTAATCATGACAATATCCTGTATTTTTTTCAATGTATTCCGATTATAATCATTAATATGCAATCCAGGATTTATCATGGGAATATTTTTCCAAATGATATCGCTAGATCTTTGGTTACTTATTTCAACCGGGGAAATTTTCAGGTTCAACAACTTGGGAAGGACGATAAATTAAACATTCAAATCGCCACACACCAAATGTCAACCTCCGGTGGACAAACAGCGATTGGAATCACTGTTGAAAAAACAGAGGATGGTGTCCTGGTCCAGGTTGGCGAGCAGGCATGGATTGGAATTGCAGCCAGCCTTGGAAAAACTGCCTTAACCGCCTTATCAGCTCTTCGCAATCCATTTCGGATTTTGGACCGTTTGGATGATCTGGCACAGGATATCGAATCTCTCCGGTTGTCGGAAGAGATATGGCGTGTCATTGAAGAAGTCGTCGACCGGGCTGGTGCCCGTTTGGAATTTTCCGAAAGAATGCGCAGAATGGTATGCAATTATTGCAATACAGCCAATCCCATCGGCGAACCAAGATGTATCGCATGTGGCGCACCGCTGGGTGATGTTCAACCAGACACCTGTGATCAATGTGGATTTGTCATTCACAAGGGAGAGAAGATTTGCCCTCATTGTGGAAAACAATTAGGTTAATGGAGATCTTATTTTATGGATGATGGTTTACTTGCTCTGACATCCATACCCGGCATCAAAATTGGTCATGCCCATGATGATATTGGTCTTACAGGTTGCACTGTAATCATCTGTGAAGAAGGTGCTGTTGCTGGCGTCGATCAACGCGGCGGTGCTCCAGGCACCCGGGAAACGGATCTTCTTAGGGGCTATAATCTTGTGGAGTGCGTGCATGCAATAATGCTCTCTGGGGGAAGTGCATACGGGCTTGATGCTGCATCAGGCGCTATGCAATACTTAGAGGAACATCGGATTGGTCTTGATGTAGGAGTCGGGGTTGTGCCCATTGTGCCCTCTGCAGTACTATTCGATTTAGGCGTTGGTGATGCTTCAGTACGCCCAGGCAGGCTTGAAGGCTACGCAGCCTGCGAAGCAGCCACAGATAGCGCTAAACTAAGAGGCAGAATAGGGGCAGGTGCCGGCGCAACCATAGGGAAGGCTTTTGGCATGCAGCATGCAATGTTGGGCGGGTTCGGCTCAAGCTATATGGAACTCTCTTCAGGCGTTTGCTTGGCTGCCTTAGTTGTTGTTAACGCATTTGGTGATGTTTATGAGCACTGCACGGGAAGATTTATAGCTGGTGCGCAAATAGATGGCAAGATTACACCCTGTATTGACAAGCTGTCTGAACTTCCTTCGGCAGCAGCGTTTGGAAATACAACCTTGGGGATTATTGCGACGAATGCAGTTTTGACGCGCGAACAGGCGAATAAACTTGCTGCCCAAGCCCATAACGGGTTTGCACTTTCTATAAGGCCTGTGCATACCTGTATGGATGGAGATACGATATTTTCGCTTTCAACAGCAAAGGTTAAAATAGATTCTCTGCTTCAGTTATATTCTGCTGCTGCAGAAGTAATGGCGTTTGCGGTAGAAGATGCTGCTCGTGCAGCAAATAAGTTGACTGAAGCGGATTGACAAATCCGCACATATAAAGCTACAATACGCTGTAACCATAAATGGAGGGTTTGCATGGTTGTAGGTACAGGGATTGATGTTATAGAAGTCGACAGAATTCGGCGTGCAGCCACACAGCAGGCATTTCTCGAGCGCGTTTTTACAGAAAACGAAGTAGCATATTATAAGCAGCGTAACCAGGATGCCCAGACTTTAGCTGGAATCTTTGCAGCAAAAGAAGCAACAGCAAAAGCGTTAGCAGCAGGGTTTAACGGAATAAGCTGGCAGAATATAGAGATAATGCATACTGAATCAGGCCAGCCCTATGTAGAGCTTTGGGATGCGGCAAAAGAACGGATGCAGAAGATGGGCGGAAGTACTATTCATCTTAGCATTTCGCATATAAAAACGCTTGCAATTGCTCAGGCAATTTTGGTGGAATGAGTTATGCCAT
>CALMHE010000103.1 GCA_937863865.1 uncultured Anaerolineaceae bacterium
CCTCAAAAACACGACCTGGACGTATTATCATTGCCAGACAATGCTCATGCCGCCATGTGCCGGGAATTAGCCCAATATTTACGAGGAAAAATAGTTATTGATGTCACGGTTCCGCTTGTGCCGCCAAAGGTGCGCAAAGTGCAGATGCCGCCAGCCGGTTCAGCAACCCAGGAGGCACAGGAGATTCTTGGCGCAGAGGTAAAAGTTGTGGCTGCATTTCAAAATATCTCTTATGAGAACCTGATGGAAGATACAGATGTGGATTGTGATGTCATTGTCTGTGGTGGTAACCGGGAAGCCAGAGATGTGGTCATTAAATTGGTGGAAAAAACCGGATTAAAAGGCTGGGATGGTGGACCTATAGAGAACGCAGTCGTTGTGGAGGGATTGACATCCATCCTGATTGGAATTAATAAAAGATACGGATCAAAATCAGCTGGAATCCGAATTACTGGGATAAATAAGGAATAACATTTCGTTTACTTGATTTATTGGGAGATCGACTTGACGCTAATAATCACACCCATTTATGGATTACCCATATTTTCAAAAGGGGATAATTTAACAGCATATTTATTACAGGCAATTAAGGATAACAACATTGATTTATTGAACGGAGACATCCTTGTTATAGCCCAAAAAATAATTTCAAAAGTGGAGGGTAGATTAATTAATTTATCAGAGGTTGTCCCATCGGATAAAGCAGTTGAAATTGCGCATATTGTTGAAAAAGATCCCCGATTTGTGGAATGTGTTCTTGGAGAAAGCAAAAAAATCATCAGGTGCAGGCCCGGAATCCTGATTGTGGAGCACAATTTGGGATTTATTTGTGCCAATGCAGGCATTGATCATTCAAATGTAAAAGGACCTTATGGACAGAATGAGGATTGGGTTCTATTATTACCCAAAAACCCTGATCGGTCAGCTGAAAACATTCGCAATGAGATGGAAGAAAAAACGAATGTAAAACTGGGGGTGTTGATCATTGACTCGCATGGCAGAGCTTGGAGAATGGGAATTGTCGGAACGACAATCGGGGTGTCGGGAATACCTGGGTTGGTGGATAAGAGGGGCGAAGTTGATTTGTTCGGTTATAAATTAAAAGTGACTCAAATTGCTGCGGCAGATGAGCTTGCTGCGGCAGCATCACTCATGATGGGGCAGGCAGCTGAGGGCGTAC
>CALMHE010000104.1 GCA_937863865.1 uncultured Anaerolineaceae bacterium
CTTTACAAGGGATAGAATTGATTCCGAACCATTAATTTCAGCAAGCTGGGCAACTGCGCCTGGGCAGCCTGCTGCAATTGCCGTCCCCCAGGATATGGTTCCAGACATGGGTATTGAACAATCCAGTGTGCGGTTCGATGTGGAGTGGATCAATTCCAATGGGCTGCTATTTAAGCTGATCTGGCTGCCGGAATCTGCCAGCAGGAATACTCCCATTGCCGTGCCTGCTGGATATAAACCCTGTGTGGCACGGTTCATCAATGGGGCGCCCGAATCATGCTGGTAGGTATCCCAAAGCACGTCCATCTGATTGGGATCAAATGTCGGATGGGATGCGAGTGCAAGGATTTCTCCGCTATCTGCATTCAGCAAGATCAAGGCACCGGCATGATCTCCAAGAATATCATCCGCAGCGATCTGTAAATCCAGATCCAGACTCAGGCGTACATCAAGACCGGGAGGTGGATGGCTGTAAACCAACTGGGTGGACCAGACCCAGGAACTTGGATTACCCCGCAAACCACGCAAGTACGAGTCAAGGCTGGCTTCCAAACCACCCTGGGTAAACAATGGATGTGAATAACCGATTGTGTTTCCCAAATCCGGATATGTCACCTGACGAATGTATTCTCCTGGATTCCCAATGGTTACTGCGAGGGGTTGATTCTTCCTATCCAGAATGGCTCCCCGGGGAACATACCGGTCTGCGATCGGGCGGCGGGGATTATCATTGCGTGTCGCAAGGGATTGGGATTGAATAACAATAATCCAACCCAGAAAAAGAGCGGCTATTGCCAATCCAATGACAATACCACCTCCCACAACCCGATAAGAGTGTGTTGGGGTTATGGTGGGAGGTTCTTCTTCTGTATGTGAGCTGATTTGTAAAAGCAGAAGAAATGCGAGAAAAGCAGACACGAGGGACGAACCGCCATAAGATATAAATGGCAGGGTAACCCCGGTCAATGGCAACATTCCAATATTTCCTCCAATAATCAACAACCCCTGGGCAAAGAGAAACAAACTTAATCCAGCAGCAAGAAAGCGTAAATAATCATTGGAAACTGATAATGCTATTTTTAATCCACGAAATGCAAGTAAGCCCATTAATAACAGGAGTGAAATTGCCCCAAAAAGACCTGACTCTTCGACAATTGCCGAGAAGATGAAGTCAGAAACCGCCACAGGTACTACACCAGGGCTGCCCAATCCTGGTCCGCTTCCAATGAGCCCGCCTGCACCCACTGCCATCAGTGATTGCATGATCTGGTAGGATTGTCCACTGGGATCCAATTGGGGATTGAGCCATGTGCTGATTCGAAGGTGGATAATATCCAGATACTTGTAACCAAGCACAGAAGCCACAACCAAAAATATCAAACTAAGGATAAGCACTTCCCGCCTGCCGGTGGCAAGGTAAACAATAGCTGTAAATAAAATGATGAAAAGAGTTGCTGTTCCCAAATCCCGCTGCAGGATCAATAGAACAACTGCGGCGCCAATCAGAGCCAGCGTTGGGATTACTTTTTGGAGAAGATTGAGTGACCGAATGTGAGGATTGGAGAAAAAAGCAGCCAGGTAAACAACCAGGAACAATTTTAAAAATTCTGACGGTTGGACATATATTCCACAACAACCCAACCACAGTTTGGGTCCATCACCACCGGGAAATGTACCGATAAAAAGTGTCAAGGCTGCAATGAGCAACATACCCACCAGCCAGACATATTTATACCGACGGAGCAGTTCCAAAATCTGTGGAAAACGCAATCCAATGGATATTAATCCTATGGAGAGCGCAAGCCAGAGGGTTTGGCGTAATCCTAAATTTACATTCAAACGCCAGATGGTCATCAACCCCCAACCGGTCAGAAGGGCGATGATGGGTAAAAGGTAAGGGTCTCTTGACGGGATGGCTTTTCGGATGATCCGATCCAAAAAATAAAATCCCACCAGCCATACCACGACACCCAACCAGTGTTCCCAGCGATATGAGACATTCCAGGAATAAAGCCTTACCGCCTGGGATAGGGGTAATATTACAGCATATACAATAACGAAGATGGCTGCAAACCGCATTAATCGGGTTTGAAGTGCATCATGGGTCATTGGAAAAGAGGGCAGCAGCTTCATGAACCTATATATTTATTTAATAACAATCCCAGTTTCTCCCGGGTTGCTGATGTGATTACCTCGGGTTGAGTAATGATTGCATTTTGAAGGGCATGGTCACAATTACATTCCGACACCCTGGTCAGGTTCTCAACCAGGTTTAACACTGTTTCCTGGGCAATTTCTGTATTATGTTGCAGAGTGCGGACAACCAGATCAACGCTGACCGGTTCCTCGGTCATATGCCACACATCATAATCAGTGACATGAGCCATGGTGGTATAACAAATTTCTGCTTCCCGAGCCAGGAAAGCTTCCGGCGCGGCAGTCATGCCAATGATGGACATACCCCAGGAACGGAACAGGTTGGATTCACCACGGGTTGAAAAACGGGGACCTTCAATGGTAATCAGAGTACCACCCTTATGGACCATGGCGCGGGTTTCTTTTACGGCTGATAACAGTTGATTGGATAGATCCGGACAAAAAGGATTACCCGGACTGATGTGCACAACGACTCCCTCACCAAAAAAAGAACGCTGCCGCCTGTTTGTGAAATCAACAATTTGATCTGGGATGACAATGTGACCGGGTGAATAATCATCCCGTAAAGACCCACAGGCGCTGATGCTTACAATCCGTGAAACCCCAAGTTGTTTAAATGCATAAATATTGGCACGATAATTAACTTCCGTGGGAGATATCCAGTGTCCAATACCATGCCGGGCGATAAATGCCACCGGTTTTCCCGCGAGAGAGCCCAGAACGATGGGAGAACTGGGTTTTCCAAAGGGAGTGGTTAACTCAAGCGTCTCTATATTTTCAAGACCTTTAAAGGAATACAAGCCGGATCCACCGATAATTCCAAGTACAGGCTGATGTGTCATGTAATTCCTCCGGATGCATAAATATTAATATCCAAAATAATTCTATTGCCCTTCCACCTTTGGAGCTTTTTTACGACTTCCCAACACCTGGATGCCAACCTCGCCGCATAATATTTCATCACCAGTGGTGATGATGGTTGGAACAAGTACCCGTTCATCATTCATCAGTGTGCCGTTGGTTGATTGCAAATCTTCAACCCACCACTGACCATGATGATGGCTGAATCGTAGATGTCGTGCTGAAACCGTGTCGTGCTGGATTAATAAATCACTGGCTGGATCACGACCGACGACTGCCTGCATTGTCGTGATCTCTTCATCAAAAACCTGACCTTCCAAATGGATGCGGAGTTGTAATGTGGGAGGGACCCGGGGAGCAACCAGTTGTGTACGCAGCTGCAGATCCCGCCAGAGGGCTGTCAATGCCCATCCGAAGAAACCCAACAGAATTAGCGCCAGTATGATACGTAAGATAAAAACGATGATTCCACTCATTGAGTTACTTCTTTATATTTGTTGTGTCTGTCGGTGAATCCCGGGTATCCAGCGTATCCTCGCTATAGATCAAGGAGACACCTGCCAGATTGATGACATCTCCAGAATGCAAAACCTGTTCATCCACGCGCTGCCCATTGACAAATGTCCCACCGGTGGATTTCATGTCAAAAATGACATAATGGTTTTGGACAATCCGTATCTGGGCATGGCTCCGGGAAACGCGTTTATCAGGTATCACCAGGTCATTTTCTTCCAAGCGCCCTATATTTATTGTGGATGAAGTCATTGAAAATATATTTTCATCCGGCAAAATCAGGCATGGATTGCTGGGAAGATTGGCATCATTCATCGGGAGATTGTTTGAACCATCCAGAGCTGCAGTTTCTCCCAGTGTGGGGATGGGGTCTGTCGAGATATTAAATTCACCGGGTGCCAACTGGATATTGGAATCCACATACAGCAGGGGTTTGATGGGGGGGTAACCAATCAGAACTGCAGCATCCATCAACATTTCCGCCAACTCGTTTTGAACATCTGAGCGGCTGAATTGTGCAGCATCCTGGGGGTTTAATGTGATTTGGTAGGTGTGAGGTGCTGTCCCATTGGTTTGTATGGCAGCATACAGGGCTTCCACCAAGCCCTTTGATAGGGGGTGTTCGGAGGATGGGTTTTTCATCCAGGGGTAGCGGTTTTCAAAAAAAGCCCGCAATCGTGATTCAAGCCGATCAAATGGATGTTTCATTCGTTATAATATTATAACAGGACAATCAGAAACTACTTGTCGTCACATAATCAGGAGGGATGGATGGGGTTTCGGGAAGTATCTCATACAGCAGATTTGGCTCTTGAAGTTTGGGCAATTGATCTTCCGGGTTTATTGGTGGAAGCTGCGCATGGCATGAACGAGTTGATGGGGGTTGAAATTGAAATATCGAGAGAAATTAAGAAAAAAATTTCAATTATAGCTGATGATCCTGAATCATTATTGGTTATGTTTCTCTCTGAGTTGCTTTATTATGCGGAATTGGAACGAATTGGATTTTATGATTTTAATATCACTCTTGATTCTTATCACCTGACTGCCGGACTTTTCGGTGGCGTGTTAAAAAGCCAATTGAAAGAGATAAAAGCCGTTACCTATCATGATCTGAAAATCAAAGAGCTAAGTTGTGGATTAATGGTAACGATTGTTTTTGACATTTAAGAACGGAGGTCGACAATGAGTATATCATTGCGGGAAATAAATAAAATTACAGATTACGAATGGGAAATTCCTGTCAGCCATCGAAGGGATATGCGGGTATCTGTAAAAATATTTGCGACACGAAAGATTTTAGAAGAAGCACTTGAGGATTTATCCATTGAGCAGGCAATTAATTCAGCGACATTGCCCGGTTGGGCAGGACCGATTGTTGTCATGCCGGACCTTCAC
>CALMHE010000105.1 GCA_937863865.1 uncultured Anaerolineaceae bacterium
ATGGAAAGGATGGGGATTGATGTATCCCGCCCGGGGCATTCAAGTTGAAATTCAATCCTAAAACATATCCAAAAATACTGCTCCATGACTCGATAACCCCAATCCCACACCTTCCTCCAAACCCTGGGGCTGCACCTCATCCCCGGCGTAATCATCGCTCTCTTTTATGGGTTCACTGCCCCTCCGTTTCTCAAGGCAGGCAGCCAGGAAAACAGGGCATTGATAATTACATCATCCAACGGAGTCAGAACCTGCCAAAGCTTCTGTCCCGGTATCCCAAGCCTGTGTTGAGTAGAACCTTTGCCATCAGCGCGGCTGGGAACGGGATGACCGCCCTGCTGGTGGAAGAGTTGTACTTCCGGGGTTATCTTTTACCGCGCATCCCGGCATCTCAAAAATGGGCTCCATTGATCAATGTGGTTCTCTTTTCGCTGTATCAGTTTTTCCCGCCCTGGCAGAGCATCACCCGCATCCTGGATCTGCTTCCCGTAGTATACGTGACATCCAGGAAACGCAGCGTTTACGTGAGTATTTTCACCCATTGCCTGTTGAATCATTTCAGCATGAATCAAGCTTTGGCATTTGTGGCAGCTTAATCCCCCCTTTTCATCAACAATCAGGATGGGATAAAATAAATATCAGGTGGATTGTTTTGTTTGGTTTTTACAGGATTAGGAGGAAACATGAAACCAATCCGGATTTTTTCACATTGGGAACAGGTGCGGTTTGACCTGCTTGCCACTCTGGACGGCTTCAAGGAGGCAGAACTGGCATATCAACCGTTTAAAAATTCCTGGTCGGTCGGGCAGATTGCCTTGCACATTGCTGATTGTGCGGACAACTGGCTGCATGGTGTGGTGCGGGGCGAAATCACACCCTGGGTTTTTTATGACTTCCAGGATCACCCTACCCGGGGGGAGATTAAGAAAATTCTTGAACTTTCATATCGGAAAACATGCTCATTTCTGGAGAGCCTTGAGGAAAACGACCTGGATGTCCTGTACACCACCCCGCACGGGGAAAAATTCAGCCTGTATTGGATCATCTGGCATGTGCTGGAACATGAAATTCACCACCGCGGCGAACTATCATTAATCCATGGCTTGCTTGGGCGTGAGGGACTTGATGTGTAATTTTTGAGGATGGGTATATAATTAATGTCATGCAAATCCATAATATAATCCTGCGCATTTTGGCTGTCATAGCCATTGGATTGGTTTACGGGGTGATCGGCTTGGTGGTCGGGGCGGTCATCGGCGGAAACTTTGCCCGGGAGTTTGTTTTTTACGGAGTCCAGGGTTACGAAGCCGTCGGTCAAATTGGTTTTCTTCTTGGAATATGCATCGGTCTGTTCAGGGGTTCGTGGATTGTAATCAAGCGAAAACCGCCCCTCAGACAAAACGCTGATTTTTCCAGTTAACCAGTCTTCATCCCTGTACCAGGGCGGATTCGTGTTCCGCCCCATCATATCTGCGCAGCTGCTTCCAACGAGTTCCAATCCAACCGGCGGCAATCATGCAGCCCACACCTCCGCTGATGATGGCAGCCGGCACACCGAAGAATTGTGCCACCAACCCCGATTCAATTTCCCCCAACTGCGGACCACCCATGAAGAAAATCTGGTTCACACTCACCATGCGCCCG
>CALMHE010000106.1 GCA_937863865.1 uncultured Anaerolineaceae bacterium
CCGAGGGTGAATTTCCAATCACTGCCTATGATCTGGAACACCTCTCACCACCCGGCAGCGCTGCCATGCATCGTGCCCGCGCCGCTGAGCGCGTCCGGTTGATTGGAGAGGAACCCCGCGAGGCGGTGGAAGCGGCTCTGAAAGCCTACCTTGACCGCCCGCTCTATGTCCTCTCCACGTTAATCAACCGGGTGGATGGCTTGGTCCTGCCGCCGGAACAAAAACGCCTGCTGCACGCCCTGTTGATCACGGTCTGCGACGAGGGGAGCGCACTCTGGGGACATCCGCCCGGCAGACCGCGTCCCCGCCAGGTGTTCATCCCACCCGCCTTTCGGGAAAACAACCTGTGGCAGGCGCTGGAAAATTCAGTTGCCATCTGGAGCTCGCAGAATGCGCCCATCCCGCTCACACGATACCCCGAATTGCCTCCTGAAAGCGGTGGGATCTGCTTGTATACCGGACGAATGAAAACCCTCCTGCCCCTGGAAGTACCCCTGCCCCTGGCGGGTGTATTTACCGTCCTGCCCCGCCCCAATCAGGCATTCTGGACTTTTTCCGCATTGTGGTCAGGCTGGATCTGGGGTCGGGATGCCATATTGCCGTTGAAAGGGGCGCTGGAACGCCGCCGCTATGACTGGCAATGGCACACCGCCGCCCTTCACCGTGTGTTTTATAATTGCCGCCAGTACCTGCCGCAGATCCCCATGCTGGCAATAGCTCCGGAGGTTGTTCCCGGCTTCCTGGCTGCAGCGCTGGCATCCGCCCAGGCAAGCGGATATGACCTGACAGGAATCGCCCTCAACCCTGAACCCGAAATCGCACAAATCCGCTGGCAGACGGCAGGCGCTGCAGCCCTGCCGCATCCCCAGCCGGACCTGCTCTGCCAGGAAGCCATCCAGAATCACCTGGTTGAGCGCGGTGAACCGGCAACCCACCTGCAGGCATTTGCAGCGGGGTTGATCTCCCTTGCCAGCCGGGCGGATCAACCCGGGGGTCTCCAGCCGCTGCCCTCCGAACCCTTGAACCGGTTTATGCCGCTGCTGGACAAACCCTTCCGTTCACCCGCTTTTTTACGCCATTACGAGACGCCGGAAGGAAAATCCATCGAAACCGGCTGGTGGTGGCTGGCGGACCCCGGGGTGGAAACCGAAACACCCCTGGCGGATCGGGTGGAAATGGAGATTGTCCAGTTCCTGCAAATCAACCCCGGCTGCACACTGAATGAAATCACATCCCTGTTGAACACCCGCCTGACCGGTCTGTTGACGCCCCCGGTGGATTTAATCCGCGCTTGTCTTGAATCCTACGCTCACCTGTTGCCGGATGACCCCAGTCGCTGGCGGCTGAACGATCAGGACCTGTCTTCGGTTCGCAGCGGGCAGGTGCAGGAAATCCGGGATTTACTGATTGGAATTGGGGAAAGACTGGAATTGCAGTCAAGCGGGGAATCTCCATTAATATGGCAGACTCCAGGTGGTGATTTAATCCATGCCTTTTACATCACCACTTCCGGCATGATCAGCCGGTATCTCCATGCTCCCACGCCCATCCATCCGCAGCGATGTGCGGTGGTTCTGCCCGGCGGGCGCGCCAGTCTGCTGGCACTCAAGTTGCGGCGCGATCCGCGGCTGGCGGAGGCTGCGGCAGGCGGCTGGCATTTCCTTAAATTCAGACACTTGCGTCAGATATTCTCCCGCAAGGACCTGACTGGTTCGCTCTGGCGCGACATGCTGGATGCCGATCCGCCCAGCTGGGAGGATGCCATCCAGATGAAGATGTTTTAGCCTGACCGAAATTTTTTTACCTGATTGGTGACCCATCCCAGGATCAGCTTCCTGCTTTCATCCTGACCCGGGTAAACCCTTTGCCTTTACCCATCCGGAGCCAACGTCATGGTTGGGGTTGGAGTCGGCGGCGGTGTGGGGGTTTCAGTCGGGGTCGGGGTTGGGGTGTGAGTCGGCGTCGGCGTCGGGGTTGGCGTATTGGTCGGCGTCGGCGTCGGAGTTGGCGTAGTGGTCGGCGTCGGCGTCGGTGTACGCGTCGGCGTGTTCGTCGGCGTCAGGGTTGGCGTCGGCGTATTGGTTGGCGTGTTCGTCGGGGTCGGCGTCGGCGTATCCGTGGG
>CALMHE010000107.1 GCA_937863865.1 uncultured Anaerolineaceae bacterium
TCATAAGACTCATCGCCAATTCCGCAACGCTGATTGTGGTGGCTATGGGCGAGTTGACAACGATGACATTGTGGGCTTGGGCTGCCTTCAGGTCGATATTATCCACACCCACACCGGCGCGCCCAACCACTTTCAAACGGTCACCGGCTGCCTCGAACACAGCCGGGATGACCTTGGTACGCCCGCGGACGATCAGGGCATCATATTCCTTGGCGACCACCAGAAGTTCTTCTGCTGTAATTTTAGGCTGGTTGACAACTTCCGCTGACTGGCGAAGGTATTCCTGACCTACTTCTTCCAAACCATCGGTCAACAATATTTTCCACATGCTCATTCCAGATTCTCCTTTTGGAATAATAAATATGGGACATTATGGATATCGTCCGATGTCATTTTACCTTATTTGTTTAGATTTTTCGTCTGTTGCTCATCCAGGTTTGGTGGTGACAAATAACCCTAATTATCAGGAATGGATGTAAAGGGTAAATTTCCACATTTTATTTTCTTTATTCGCAATTATCAGGATAACAATCTTTCGTTAACCATTCCAGATGCAAGTATATATGCAGTTATTTTTAGAGTAGAAATAATTCCATATTGTATTTTTCAAAAGGATATTTATAATGTATTATGAGATACAAATTAATCCAATTGTGCAGACATCATATCTTGCCGTCTTTTCTTTCGTTTCCGGTTTTCAAAGGAGAAACCAACATGAAGCGAAAACTTTTTTCAGTACGCACCCTGTTCGTGATCATAACAATATTGTTGATCCCCACTTCAATCGTCCTGGGGCAGGAAATCATTTCCTCCGCTGAACCGGGGTATGTCAACTCCGGGAATGACTTTACCCCCCAGGTGATCGGTGACGACCCGGATGAAGATGGTTATACAGGACCAATCTATCTGGGTGATGGAACACCCCAGGAGCCCAGTGGCGAAGGAATCCCATTGGATCCGTCTTTTTTTAACCCATCCGGGGTATTGCAGCCGGATGATAATGGCTATATCGGACCCGAAGGACAATCCAGCACCAACGGATGGTCAAATTTTTATTACCTGAACGTAGCCGGCTCATCCCTGCGCCCGCGCAACAGCAATTTTGAGTGGTATTCAGATAGCAGTGGTGGTTGCATGTATCCCGGTGGTGCTGTATGGAACAACATCGATGTTCAACTGCCCGATGGAGCCAGGGTGGATTATTTGCGCCTTTATTATTATGACACCAACAGTTCCAATAGTATCGCCTGGATTACATCATACGATACGGCAGGCAACATGGATGATATGGTGAATGTACAATCAGCAGGTAATACCGGATTCGGGACGAGCCTGAGTGATTATCTTGGTGAAACAATTGATACATTAGCCAAAGCCTACCTCCTGAATTGGAATCCATTATATGCATTTGACGGCAGCCTGAAATTGTGCGGTTTGAGAATCGCATACCGCCTACCGACCCCGTAACAGCTGGACTTCGATCATAAGGAGACTGGGATGAACAGAAAAATTTTTCCCAACCTGGTGGGGGTCCTGCTGATCCTTGCCATATTGTTTCTCGTACCAGGTAGTTCAGTTGCCCATGGTTCACGTCCCGGCAATGCATCAGGGAATTCAATATTACAGAATATTCAGGTCATACCCGGTCAATGGTACTATCTAAATGTCCCGGGTACTGCACTGCGTCCCCGGGCTGGTACCACAAACTGGATGAATGATACAAACGGTAGATGCATCTATGCAACCAACACGGGTTTCGATGTATTTAATGTCGATATCCAACTTCCTGAGCAAGCCCAGATCCGTTATCTGCGGATCTATTTTTATGATACTTCAGCATCTGAAAGTTCTGCCTGGGTGACTTCGTATGATGGTGAAGGCGGTTATTCGGATTTACTCTATGTCACATCCAGTGGAAATGCTGGATATGGCACCAATCTGAGCGCCTATACACCTGTTATGGTTGATAATGCTGTCCGTTCGATGGTTTTGAACTGGCGTCCGTATGGCACCGGAACCACTATGCAGCTATGCGGTCTGCGGATTGCCTACCGGATGCCTGATTATCCGGTTTATTTACCCACAATTATTCGCTAGAAATAAAAAATAATCCCACACCGGATTTACAAAAAGACATGGGATTATTCATAACGCAATGCCTCCACCGGTTCCAGACCGGCTGCGCGGTTGGCTGGATACAATCCGAAGAACAACCCCACTGCTGTGGAGAAGATGGTTGCCAGTAAAACCGCATCCAAACCAATGGATGGAGAAAATGGAGTATTGGATGCGGCTGCAATCCTTCCGACAATGAATGCAATCAGCCAACCCAAACCAATCCCCACCACTCCCCCAAATAAACTTAACAATGAGGATTCAGTGAGGAATTGAAATAATATATCCCGCCGGCGGGCACCCAGAGCTTTCCGCAAGCCAATTTCCCGCGTTCTTTCAGTAACCGAGACCAGCATGATATTCATGATGCCAATCCCACCCACCAGAAGGGATATGCCCGCAATGCCACCCAGGAAAATTGTAAA
>CALMHE010000108.1 GCA_937863865.1 uncultured Anaerolineaceae bacterium
CTCCCATCACGGCGGCGGACCGCGCCGAGGCTGACCAGCTTTTCGCCACGCGATGCGCCGCCTGCCACGGCACGACCGGCATGGGCGACGGTCCGGGCGCTCTGGCGCTCACGCCGAAGCCCCGCAACTACCGCGACCGCGAGTGGCAGAAGAAGGTCAAGGACGAGGAGATCGAGCGGGCGATCGTGTACGGCGGCACCTCGGTCGGCAAGAGCGCGCAGATGATCGCGAATCCCGACCTGCAGGCCAAGCCGGGCGTCGTCGCCGCGCTGCGCGAGATCATCCGGGAATTCGGCAACCAGTAGCGAGCCGGGGCCTTCCCGCTCCAGGAGGTGTCCATGAAGAAGAGCATCCTCGCGACGCTGTGCGTGTTCGTCGCGGCCGGACTGGCCCTGGCGGTCCTGGCGACGTCCTGCGGACCCCAGGGCAAGGGTGGCGCCTCGGCCGACCTGCGACCCGTTCATCATCGACCGCTACCTGGCCGGGGCGGGTTATGCGGGAATCGACGCCCTGCTGATCCTGAACAAGCAGGACCTGATCGGCGCCCGCCAGGCAGGTTATGGAGAAGTGGTCATCATTGATCTTAAAGGTTATCAGTTGGATGGAATGGAACCTGATGATGATTTTGAATGTGGTAAAACGATTGCAATGCAGCCTGATTTTAAAATTGGTCGATTACGTGAATTGTTGGAATTGTATCCCGGACAAAATCAACCAGCCTCAACAACCTATTCTCAAAATAATCATCGTTTCGATTTGGCACTATCAACAATGTGGGGAGTGGATCAAGATCTGCCCTTTAACCAGACCTTTGAGTTGGGCCGAAGCGCAGGTTTTTCCTGTTTTGAATTGAATCACAAAGTCACACCTGATCTGTATAACCAATGGAATAAAAATCAGTTCTATATCAGCACGGTGCATGACCCCTGCCCGGCAGAATTTATTATTAATGAGTTAAAGGTGAATGATTATGTGATTTCTTCACTGGATGAAGCCTGCCGCAAGCGGGGAGTGGATATTGCCAGGCAAACTATTGACACTGCCTGTGAACTTGGCGCAAGATCCGTGGTCATCCATCCGGGCATCACCCTGTGTGATCGTTCCCTGGAACGTCGTCTCCGAACGTTGTTTAAAACAGGAAAGAAAAACACATCGGAATATCAGATGGTTATGCAGGAATTGATTGCAGACCGTGCCCGGGTTGTACCCCCTTTATTTGATCAAGTGGTTAAAAGTATGATGGAAATAATCGAATATGCCCGTCCCACCGGAATTGAGGTCGGGCTCGAAAATCGGTATTATTTTTATGACATCCCCATTCCATTTGAGCTTCAGGTGCTGCTCGAGTTGTGTGATGAAGATTGGTATGGTTTCCAGTACGACAGCGGTCACGCATACACATTGAACGCCCTGGGTTTATTCGATCATGAGGAATGGCTCAAGCGGTTTGGGAATCGAATCATCGGGGCACATCTTCATGATGTCCAGGGGATTGATGATCACCAGATTCCCGGCACCGGAGATGTGGATTTCAAAATGATTGCCCGGTATCTTCCTCCAACAGCATTTCGATCGTTGGAAGTTGCTCCCCGATTTTCAGTTGATGAGCTTCGGCGGGGAGCGGAAGTGTTAACCCATGCTGGTTGCGTTGAAAGAATACCTTGATTTCTGGAGTAAGGCGATGTTGAAAATATTCAAAAAAAGAAGGAATATCTTTATTACACTAATCCACCAGCAGGCGTCGCTCACATTGGAAGGGATGGAAGCTCTGAAAGCATATCTCATCAAACCCGACCAGGTGCTTGCAGATAAACTGACTGCCATCGAAAAGGAAGCGGATGAAGCCCGTCGGATCTTGATTGAAGAACTGAACCGAACCTTCATTACGCCATTTGACCGGGAGGATATTTTTGCCCTTTCCCGGGCGGTGGATGATGTATTGGATTATGCATACAGCACAATGACAGAAATTGTCATCCTGAAGGTCAAACCGACCGATTACATGATTCAAATGTGTACCCTGCTCAGGGATGCTGCTTTTGAATTGATGAGAGCCATCGAGAGGCTGCAGGATCATCCAAATGTGGCATCAGAACATGCCCAACGTGCCAAGGCATTGGAAAACAAGGTTGAAACTGTATATCGTGAAGCCCTTGCAGACATGTTCCATGAGACAGATGATGTCAAGCTATTGATTAATGTGATGAAACTTCGGGAAGTTTACCGACACCTGAGCAATGCGGCTGATCGAGGTGACGAGGCTGCGAATGTCCTGGCAGACATCATCGTGAAAACGACATAAGGAATGGCTATGCCGCCATTGTTAATTATTTTAATCATACTCGCATTAATTTTTGATTTCCTGAATGGTGTTCAGGATTCGAGCAATATCGTGGCAACGATGATTTCATCACGCGCGATCCATCCACGCGTTGCATTAACAATTACAGCAATTGCAGAATTTTCCGGTCCATTTATTTTCGGAGTGGCAGTCGCGAACACCATTGGTCATGAGATTGTTTCATCTGAACATCTTAGCATAACCGTACTTATTGCTGCGCTGTTGAGCGCCATTTCCTGGAATGGGATGAGCTGGTTTTTTGGCATTCCCAGCAGTTCCTCCCATGCCCTCATTGGAGGAATTATTGGATCCATAGCTGTTGGAGCTGGTTTTTCAGCCATCCTGCCCGCGGGAGTCATCAAGGTCCTCATCAGCTTGTTTGCTTCACCCATCATCGGTTTTTTGGCAGGTGTACTGATCGCCAATCTGGTTTACACGCTCTCCTGGAAAGCAAACCCGCGGATTAATAATGCCTTCAAACGATTGCAGATTATAACGTCCATTGGTCTTGCATTAAGTCATGGTACCAATGATGCCCAAAAAACCATGGGTGTCATTACGCTCGGTCTACTGGTTAGCGGTATGATCCCCACTTTCCATGTGCCCATTTGGGTTGTTTTCATTTGTGCGGCAGCAATTGCCATTGGCACTTCGGTGGGTAATTGGAAATTAATCAATACTCTGGGTGCCAAGTTTTATAAGATCCGACCGGTTCATGGGTTTGCTTCTCAAATCGCATCCGCAGGCGTGATTCTTGCTGCTTCGCTCATCGGTGGACCCGTCAGCACGACACAGGTTGTCAGTTCCGCCATCATGGGTGTGGGGGCGGCTGAACGAATGAGCAAAGTGCGTTGGGGATTGGTGGGTGATATTTTATCAGCCTGGCTGTTCACAATTCCTTCCACTGCCATCCTGGCTGCTGGTTTCTATTGGATTCTCAGCCGGTTTTTCCAGTAAAATATGAACTCGTGCTCCAAATAAATTTTACATAGAGGCTTTCATAATGATAGACAAACAATATGATGTTCTTTATATTGGCAATTACACCAAGGATACGATTTTATCCCCAACTGGAACCAGATATGTGGACGGCGGAGCGGTGAATTATGCCGCCCATGCTGCGGTGAGATTGGGGCTGAGGGTAGCGGTTGTCACCCACCTGGCGAAGGAGGATTCCAGAGTCGTGGATAAATTTATGGAGTCTGGAATCGATTGTTATGCAACCTTTACTCCCTTTTCCACGTTGATGAGATTGGAATACCCGACAACCAATCCAGATATTCGCAATTTATCAGTTGAGCACACTGCCGGAACAATAACCCGGGATGAGGTGACTCATCTTAATGCAAAATCTGCTGTAATTGGATCCAGTTTGCGGGGCGAGGTGGGGTTGGATGTCATCCAAGCTTGTAAAGCAAAAGGCATGCTGGTTGCAGCAGATATGCAGGGCTATGTGCGCGTTTTGGAAAATGATCAGTTGCTCTATCGACCCTGGGATGAAATGCAGGAAGTCTTATCGTACCTGGATTTTCTGAAGAGCGATATGGTGGAAGCTGAATTCCTGACCGGTGAGACGGATGTTCTGCGGGCAGCCCAATATTATGCAAATATGGGACCCCGTGAAATTGTCCTGACCCACAAGGATGGGGTTCTGATTTTAGCGGATGGCAAGCCCTATGAGTATACATTCCACCCAACCCAATTGATCGGTCGCAGCGGCAGAGGAGACACCTGCCTTGGATCCTATGTGGCAATGCGCAGTTCAAAGGATCCACAGGAGGCTGGGAAATGGGCAGCTGCAGTCACCAGTTTGAAAATGGAAAAAGTTGGACCCTTTGACAGGACAATGGATGAAGTGGAAGCATTGATTAAGAGCCGTTATAATCATGGATCCGTATGATGCCAAACAGGCATTCATCTTGTCATTTTTAAAAATCCTTTCATTCCCGGGAAATAATCCTGACACACCTGGACGAACAGGGCAGAAATGCTCATGACTTTATGGATGGTGATCCTGTACGTCCGGTTGTGGATCGATTTTCTGAAATGGCTCTGAAAATTCAGGTCTGTCCAAAAATGATGGGCATGTCAATCAAATTGCCGGTGTGATATGATTAAATTCCTGATTATCGATGTCATTCCTTTTGAAAATGCATGAGATAATTATCTAACGATGATTTATTAGTATGTCAATGGAAAAGCCAGCCATCCAATTACCATCCATTCCGGCAACCACCACACCACTGTATCAATTGTTGTGGCGTGTTTATGGTTACCTGCGCCCTTATTGGAAACAGACATCCGTCGCCTATTTTTCGCTGTTGATCATTCTCGGATTGAATACATTGATTCCACAGTTCATCCGCTGGATTATTGATACCGGTGTGGAAGGCAACCGTCCGGATGTGTTGACCTGGTCGGTGCTTGCCCTGTTGGGTCTGACATTGGTGAAAGGTGTTTTCAACTATTTTCAGGGAAACTTAAGCGAGATTGCTTCACAAAATGTCGCTTATGATTTGCGGAATGAAATCCAGAAGAAACTGACCAACCTTTCCTTTTCTTTCCATGATCAATCCGAGGCTGGTGAGCTTCTTTCCAGAGCGGTGCAGGATGTTGAAAGGATTCGCTTCCTGACGGGGAGGGCGACAGTCAGAATATTGGAGGGCGTCCTCCTGCTCATCATTACTGCAATTGTCATGCTGATTATGGATTACCGCCTGGCATTGCTGGTTCTGGCAACCATGCCCTTTCTGGTCTATCGGGCTTTATTTTTTGGCAGGCGATTCCGCCCTCTGGCACAGGCAGTTCAAAAGCAGCTTGCGGTACTCACCACGGTGCTGGAACAAAATTTACGTGGCAGCCGGGAAGTGAAAGCTTACGTACAGGAGGATGCCGAGATTGAGAGATTTGCTGAAGAAAATAAAACCTGGTTTAATTTTTCAGCCCGCTCGGCACAGATGCAGGCGGTCAACATGCCGCTGCTGTTCCTTATTGCCAATATGGGAGTGGTGGCGATCGTACTATACGGCGGCAGGCAGGTTATCCACGATCAGATCACCATTGGAGAGATCATTGCGTTCATCACCTATGTGGGGCAATTAATTGACCCTGTCCGCCGGCTGGGGATGATCATCCCGGCAGTGGCAATTGCAGGATCTTCTGCAGAACGGATTTTTGACATTCTGGATACTGTTTCAGAAGTTCGGGATGAACCGGATGCCGTGCCAATGAAGGAAATCCAGGGAGGGGTGATTTTTGAGGATGTCTCCTTCAGTTACGGCAGGAAGAAAGTTTTATTAAATATAAATTTTGAGGTGAGTGCCGGGCAAACGGTCGCATTGTTGGGCGCTACCGGTTCCGGTAAATCCACCATCATCAGCCTCATCCCGCGTTTTTATGATCCGGCAGATGGCAGGATTCTGATCGATGGGATTGATATTCGAAAAGTTACATTGAATTCCCTGCGCAGCCAGATTGGGATTGTCATGCAGGATGCAACCCTGTTTGCGGGTACCATCCGGGAAAATATAGCCTTTGGCTCCGAAACTGCCAGTGAAAAAGAGATCATTGCGGCTGCCAGAGCTGCCCAGGCGCATGAGTTCATTATCCAGAGTCCGGAAGGATATGATACCCGGGTTGGGGAGCGCGGAGTCACCCTGTCGGGAGGTCAACGTCAGAGATTGGCGATTGCCCGGGCGCTTCTCATGAATCCAAAGATCCTGATCCTGGATGATGCAACAGCCTCGGTGGATGCAGAGACAGAGCATCTGATTCAATTGGCGTTTCAGAATCTGATCAAGGGAAGGACGACCTTTGTCATTGCCCATCGCCTGTCCACGGTGCGAAATGCTGATCAGATTATTGTCATGGAAAAAGGGCGCATCAACGCCATGGGCACCCATGAGACATTGATGGGATCATCCCGGCTGTATACTGAGATCTATAATCGGCAGCTCAGACGTCAGGGAGAGGTCCGATGAGTCTCTCAATTGGGAGTGTCACCGCCGGGATGGGTCCGCGGGATGCCCTGGATCGTTATGGCAGTGCCAACCGGGGGGACCAGGCAAAATTCAACCCGCATGTAATCCGGCGCCTGTTATCCTACCTGAAGCCATATGGCTGGAAGATGACCGCGGCGTTAATCCTGACTCTGGCTGAATCAGGTCTGACATTATTAACACCCTACCTGACCAAGGTAGCTATTGACCAATATATAACCCCCAAGGACGAGCAGGGTTTATGGAGAATTGCGTTGATTCTGGCGCTTTCTTTTCTGGCCACCTTCCTGGTAAGCGCCGGGCAGCGCTATCTGCTTTCCTGGGTGGGACAAAAAGTCCTGGCAAAAATCCGTGGAGATCTGTTCGAACATTTGCAACGGTTGCAGTTGGGCTACCATGATAATCACATTGTGGGGGTAACGGTCTCACGTGTTATGAACGATGTTGCGGAAATCAATGAATTGCTCTCCCAGGGTGTCATCACCCTGCTTGGTGACATGGTTGTACTGATCGGAATTATTGTCATCATGCTGACCATGAGCCCCCGCCTTGCCTTGATCACATTTACAGTTCTGCCATTAATTCTCCTGGCTACCTGGTTGTTCTCTCGACGTGCCCGGGTGGCATTCCGGGAGACTCGCTCCAAAATCGCGGCAGTTGTGGGCGACCTGGCGGAAGATATTTCCGGGATGCGTGCCATCCAGGCATTTGCCCAGGAAAAAGCCTCGCAGGAACGGTTTGAGCGGGTGAATGAGGAAAATCGTAAAGCCTATATCAATGCAATGTCCCTGTCATTTATTTTCCTGCCATCCATTGAGATACTGGGAATGGTTGCGACAGCGATTGTCCTCTGGTTTGGGGGACGGTTTGTCATTCAGGGAACTGTTACCCTGGGTGTGATGGTGGCATTCCTTTCTTACGTAACCCGTTTTTTTCAACCCATCCTTGATGTAAGCCGTCTATTTACGACCTTTCAATCTGCGATGGCAGGGGGCGAACAGGTGATCAAGCTGCTGGATACTCCGGTGGAAATCACCGACCTGCCGGACGCGCTGGAAATGCCAAAAATTGTGGGCAAGCTGGAATTTGATCATGTCATCTTTCGGTATAGTGCTGATGCTCCGGTTGTGCTCAACGAAATCAGTTTTAACATCCCGCCGGGAAAAACGGTCGCCATTGTTGGTCCAACCGGTGCAGGAAAAACATCCATTGCCAATCTGATCACCCGCTTCTACGAAATCCAATCCGGAGCCATCCGGATTGATGACATCGACATTCGATCCATAACACAGGCATCCCTCCGCCGGCAGGTCTGCATGGTATCCCAGGAACCATTTTTATTTTCCCGGTCGATCGAGGAAAATATCCTGTATGGAAAACCGGATTCATCCCATGAGGAAGTGGAAGCTGCAGCGCGCCAGGCAAATGCCCATGATTTCATCATGGCATTCCCGGATGGATATGCAACCCGGATCCAGGAAGGAGGAGTCAACCTGTCAGTTGGGCAGCGACAGTTGATCAGCATTGCCCGCGCCATCCTGACTGATCCGCGCATCCTGATCCTGGATGAAGCCACAGCTAATATTGATACGATAACTGAGATATATATCCAACGGGCATTGAGCAGGTTGCTGCAGGACAGAACCGCCATCGTCATTGCCCACCGGCTGAGCACGGTTCTCAATGCTGATTGGATCTACTTGCTTGATCAGGGGTCGATTGTGGAGCAGGGTAACCGTGCCGATCTAATTGATCGCGGGTGACTGTATTCCCAGCTGTATGCCAGGCAGTTCTCTTCGACCACATAAGCAAAACTGAAAACCATTGCACTACCGACCTCTGAGAGGAAAATTGTCGGTTTTGTCCATGGAATGAACGAAAATCCAATAATTAGTGGGGGAATTGGTTGAATCATATGGATGAAAAGTATTTATAATTAATTTATCGGCATTGATCTCTGGGTAGAAAGCTTGAACCAATTCCGGAGGAAGGGAATGATCAAGTGAGCGGAGGTATCATGTCAAAGGATAGAAAAAACGAACGGAAATCCAAGTCGGTTGAACAAAAGGAAAAACCGGCTGCCAGTACCAGGCAGGCAGACCCGCAACCTGTACCGGAAGGATTGAAGGAAATCACACCACAGACATACCTGAAGGAACTGAGAAGACTGCAAATTGAGCTGGTCAAGTTGCAGGAATGGGTGCGTTTCAAGGGTCTGAAGGTGGTGGTGATTTTTGAAGGAAGGGATGCTGCTGGAAAAGGGGGGGTGATTAAAAGAATTACTGAAAGTCTCAATCCCCGGGTTTGCCGGGTGGTGGCTCTGCCCACGCCCACCGAAAGGGAAAAAACCCAATGGTATTTCCAACGTTATGTAGCACACCTGCCTGCTGCTGGTGAGATGGTGCTGTTTGACAGGAGCTGGTACAACCGCGCTGGTGTGGAACGGGTGATGGGTTTCTGTACGGATGATGAATACAGCGAATTCCTGCGCTCTGTACCGGAGTTTGAACGCATGCTGGTGCGTTCAGGCATCATCCTCATCAAGTACTGGTTCTCGGTCAGTGATCATGAGCAGGAAAGGCGTTTCCAGGCGCGTATTGATGACCCCACCAAGCGCTGGAAACTCAGTCCGATGGATATGCAATCCCGTTCCCGCTGGGTGGAGTACTCCAAAGCCAAGGATGAAATGTTTGCCCATACCGATATCAAGCAGGCACCATGGTATGTGGTAAACGCGGATAATAAATTGTGTGCCCGTTTAAATTGCATCCACCACCTGCTCAGCATGATACCCTTTGAAGATCTCACACCAGAGCCGATTGAGCTGCCGCCCAGGCAGCAGGAGCATGGCTATGTCCGCCCGCCCATTACCGACCAGACCTTCGTTCCTGAAATGTATGTAATGCAGGCAAGGAACAAAGTTTGATTGTGGATTAATAACGATCCCAGTGCACCCGCTGTTCCTCATACTGGGTGCGGGGAGGTTTTTGTTGGGCGGGAAAACCTGTTTGGATCACGCAGAGGGGGGTTATCCATACCGGGGCTTTAATCACCCGGCGGACCGCCCTTACCAGGAGGTGAAGCGGGTAAACGCCAATCCAGACGGAGCCAAGCCCCATGGCGGTTGCAGCAATCAGTATATTTTCAACCGCAGCCGAACAGTCCTGTTGCCAGAAGAGCAGGTTGGCGGGGTTGGAGGCGATCAACGGATTATGACACGGAATAATGGCTACCGGGGCGTTATACTTCCCCAATGGCAGCACTTTCCGCAGGGAATCAAGCTGTTCGGCATCCGTGATTACAATAAATTCCCAGGGACGGCTGTTAGTGGCACTGGGAGCTGCCATGCCGGCTTTGAGTAAATCAACCAGGATCTCATGAGGAACCGGCTCATCCGTGAATTTTCGGATGGAACGGCGGGACAATATCAGGTCAAGGATTGGATGAGACATGCTGCCACCTCAATGGAATGATTTTAATATTGTAGTAAATGAATGATGATTAATTGTCAAGGCTGAGGGATTGAAGCATGTAGACATGTAAAATCAGGCATATGACCACCAGTACCCAGAAATATGACTTGCGGGTTTTATGGTGAAAAATCATCATCCCTGCCAGACCTCCCAGGGCACCCCCGGCGATGATCAGTGCGATCAGCCATTTCTCAGGAACACGCCATTGTTGAAGCCGGGCACGGAATTTATCCCAACCCCAAACAAAAAAGGTCAGGATGTTGATCATGATATAGTAAACAATCAGAGGTTGACGCAATTTTGGTCCGTGGTGGTTTTAATGAGGATGATCAACTA
>CALMHE010000109.1 GCA_937863865.1 uncultured Anaerolineaceae bacterium
GCCACGCTTGGAAATATCGCGCAACCAAAAACCACACTGTTTCTTGAAGGCGCCTTCGAGATCGGGGAATGGGTTCGCCTTGAAAAAAGCGGTCCGGAACGCAGCATTGTTCGCGTGAATCTTATGGCGCTTGACGGTTGCGTCGCGCTCGCTTGGCAAATTGAATATCCAGCTTAAAAAGTTCCGCGGCGTTTGCAACGATTAAATCGAACCCCTTCTGGTCTGTCATGCGCGAAATCATCCCAATCAGCGGAACGTCCTCTCTCGCAGGCAGATTCTGCTTTTTCTGCAACGCCTTTTTACATTCCGCCTTGCCTGCCATTTGCTCCGGCGAGTATTTGGCGGGAATCAAACTGTCCACTTGCGGACTCCATTCATTGTAATCAATCCCATTGATTATGCCGGTCACATGCTCGCTCCGATGACGGAGCACGCCATCCAGCCCGCAGCCATATTCAAAAGTTTGAATCTCTTTGGCGTATGTCTCGCTAACCGTTGTTATCTCATCCGAAAAAACAATCCCGGCTTTCATCAAATTAATCTTACGATAAAACTCCATAATCTGATTGGGTGATGGCAGCGAAGTTTTCGGAGCGATTCGTTTTCGATTAATTAATTCATAAAATTTATTCGAGTCCAAATTAACGCCCTGAATATAAGCCTCATCACCAAAATGGATGTTTAATGGCATCACATGGATATCGTATTGCTCCAACCATTCCGGAGGCATGTCCGCCCCACCATCAGTCACGATTCGAAGCATCTCTTCCTCCTTCTTTCTGATTTCTCTCCAAATAAAAACGTAAAGACAACAAAGTACGATGATACAGACTTTTTATTGCCCCTTCACTTCGTCCCATGATGACACCGATCTCTGCATTGGATAGTTGTTCCACATATTTTAACACAATTAAATTCTGTCTTTCTGGTGTTAATGTACGAATTGCCTGGATAAGAATCTCATTTTCCTGATTATGCATCAATGTTGATTCGGGTAAAACCCCATGCACAATATTGGGATAATCTTCCAATGGAACTTCCTTATGCCTGCTGTTGTCCCGATGCCAATTAGCCACCAAATTATGAGCGATTCGATATAACCACGCCGAGAAAGGTACTCCTTGAAAACGATAATGTTTAATGTGATGCAATGCTCGAAGAAATACTTTACCTGTCAGATCCTCCGCTTCATGTTGAAGACCAATTCTGTAATAAATATAATTATAGATCCGGTCAACATAGCGTTCATATAATTTACTGAACGCATCCAAATCACCTTCCACTGCCTGGGTGATGATATCGATATCAGGAAGTTCGGTGGCAGGTTTACCATTCATTTCAGTCATAAGTATTAACCCATTAATCGTCCAACAGTCACGCGTTGTACATCACTTAAGTTCAAGAGCTTTTTCAACTGCTGCATAGGCATCCACAATCCCATAACCAACCGCATTGTTTGGGACTTTGTAAGATGTAACACAATCCGAAAGCAAACCCTGATATGGTTGAGCAGTTTCAAACAATATTTCCCGGGTACGATCCACATTGCCAATCAGATCTGGATTTGCCGACCACATTAATGCCACCACTCCAACCACATGCGGCCCAGCCATGGAAGTGCCCGCGGCATACTCATAGGTACTGCCCGGAAATGCAGAAAGAATATCCTCTCCAGGAGCAACCAGGTCAGGTTTTATCCGCTCACTGCCATCCACAGTCACAGGTCCCAGGCTGCTGAAATTTGTCAATGAACCCGATTGAAAAATAGCTCCCACGGTTATCACATCTTCATAAATTGCAGGGGGATCACTTATTGATCCACATCCTTTATAACCATAGTTTCCTGCTGACACAACCACAAAGACACCCGCTGTTTTTAATGCTTCCACGGCAGTGAGAAAAGTATTCGGATCACACCCTTCCATTTGCGCGCAACCCCAGGAGTTATTAAATATATTTGCTCCCCGAAGCGGATTTCCATTTACCAAGGGATCTCCTCCGGTGGGGAATGGGGCAAAAAGGAACTGCCAGCAATCCAAATAATATGCTGGATTACCCATATTCCTTGCCAGATTTACACATCCTATCCATTCAGCATCCGGCGCCATTCCCACCCGGTTCCCCAAAATGGTCGCCAGGGTGTGAGTTCCGTGCCCTCCCGTATCATTCGGGTTGGTGGTGCCATACCAGGGATCATACCAGCCATCTCCTCCCTCACCTCGATATCCATCGGCAATTTCCGGATGATCGCCCTGTACCCCGGAATCAGGTTGACCAATCAAAATCCCGGCGCCCCGGACATTAAAATC
>CALMHE010000110.1 GCA_937863865.1 uncultured Anaerolineaceae bacterium
GCCCAATGATAAGTCCAGCAATGGCAGCATATAACGGATTTCGAAATTTCTCAATGATTTTGTTCATTTCATCTGCTCCTGCGAAAAATCATAATTTTTAAAGCAAAGAGTTGCCATCATTTTTGTCTCAAAAATCACTTTTCTAAATGTTCATATTAATGTTCATGTCCATTTTAGAACAAATTATTAATTGTTGCAACAAATTTCCAGTGATTATCTCGAGACACATGCCTTATTCTGTTGCAAGGATCATGCCGTTGTGATTGCTACTTCATTCAACAGTTCCAATAAAAAGGATTCTTCGCATTTCGTGCATTGGGCTTCCCGTTTATTGGATACCACCAATAAGCCACCACATTTCGGGCATGGTGTGGGAATGGGTTGTTTCCATGAGGTAAAGGAACAGTTTGGATAATTCTCGCAACCATAGAATATCCGACCTTTACGGGTTTTCCGAATTACAATTTCCCCGCCGTCCTCCGGACAAATAACGCCTATCTTTTCCAATAGAGCTTCGGTGTGACGACATTTCGGAAAATTATTACAGCTAATGAACCTGCCGTACCTCCCCCACCGGATAACCAGATCGCCGCCACAATCCGGGCAGCTCCGTCCAATTTTTTCCAGTTCTGTCTTTGTGACCGGTATGGCTTCCTGAGCTTTCTTCAACATGGGTTTAAATTCGGTGTAGAACTCACCCACTACATTTGTCCACACTTCATTTCCCGCTGCGACTTGATCCAGGTCACCTTCCATGTGAGCGGTGAAATGAAAATCAACAATGGTGGGAAAATGCTTGACCATGATGTCGTTAACAAGAATGCCCGTATCCGTAGGACTTAAACGTTTTGCTTCTCTGAGTACATAACCGCGTTCCTGGATGGTTGAAAGAATGGGCGCGTAAGTGGAAGGACGTCCAATTCCATATTCTTCCAGGGTTTGCACCAACGTCGCTTCTGTAAAGCGTGGTGGGGGTTGAGTAAAGTGTTGCTCCGGGTACAATTGCACCAGTATTTGCGGTTGCCCTTCTTCCAAACCTGGTGGAATTTTTACATTTTCTTCCTCTGTCTTTTGATCTTCATCCCTGGATTCCTCATAAACCACAAGATAACCTGGAAACTTCACAGTGGATCCGGAAACCCGCAGAAGATATTCATGAAGATCAGTCTTGGACACAATATCCACAGATACCGTATCAAAAACAGCTGCTTCCATTTGCGAAGCTACAAATCTTTGCCACACCAGTTGATATAACTTGAACTGGTCTGAAGATAGATATTGTTTGATTTTTTCCGGCGTCCGACTGACCGAAGTCGGTCGGATTGCCTCATGCGCTTCCTGTGCTGAAACTGCTCTTGTTTTGTATTGCGGCGGTGTTTTTGGCAGAAATGATTCACCATAGATCTGCTGAATATATTCCCGCGCCTCTTTTTGAGCCACTTCCGCAATATTTGTCGAATCCGTGCGCATATAAGTAATCAGACCAGTACTGCCACCTTCTCCAACATCCAAACCTTCATAAAGTTGTTGTGCAATCGACATGGTCCGTCTTGCAGTATAACCAAATTTACGCGATGCTTCCTGTTGCAGCGTGCTTGTAATAAAGGGAGCGGATGGTTTTCTCCGACGTTCCCCCTTTTTTATCTTAGCGATAATATATTGCGCTGATTGCATGTCCGCAACGATCGGCTCGACCGACGGTTCATCGGCTAATTCTGGATCATCTCCATCCAACTTTACCAGGCGAGCCCGATAAGTAGTCTTTCCACCCTGTGGTTTGAATTCAGCTTCTATGGTCCAATATTCAACCGGAATGAAGGCATCGATCTCTCTTTCCCGTTCCACGATTAATCGAAGGGCAACAGATTGCACCCGTCCGGCAGACAACCGGCTGCGTACTTTTTCCCATAAAATGGGGCTGATGCTGTAACCCACCAATCGATCGAGGACTCTCCGGGCTTGTTGGGCATTTACCAAATCCATATTAATTTGACGTGGATTTGAAAATGCTTCCTCAATTGCAGTTTGAGTAATCTCATGAAATACCACCCGCTTGGATAGTTTGGGGTCAATTTGAACAGCTTCCATGAGATGCCAGGCAATTGCTTCACCCTCCCGATCAGGATCAGTTGCCAGGTAAACCTCGGCATGATGCCGGGCAAGTTCCTTTAATTCCTTAACTACTTCTTTCTTCTCCTTGGGAACCCGATATTTGGGGGTAAAATTATTTTCCACATCGACTGACAATGATGATCGAAGTAAATCCCGCACATGACCAACGGAAGCCCGGACTGTATATCCTTTTCCAAGAAATCGTCCCACCGTGCGAGCCTTGGCTGGTGATTCCACAATGACCAGCTTGCCGCTGCGTTGAGAAGAAATATATTCGTTTGGATCAATTCCTTCATGTGCGGGTGTTCTTCCGGTTCGGTATAAAACGGTTCCACATTCACCACAAACGCCCTTTGTAACTGGTGCTCCAACCTTGTTGTAAGCAGGTTTGGGGTTTTGGATTTCCCTTTTGGTTTTGCATTTTAAACAATAAGCTTCCATAGGTAATACTCCTAGAGATAAAGATGAATTCCTCGTTCTCGAATCATCTGGACCAATTCCTTTACCTTCTGGGAATCAGTTCGGGGACAAATTAATAGCGCATCCATGGTGTCAACAATTATCATATTGCTGATGCCAATCAATCCAACCAAACGATCTTCATTCCCAGAATAGACCAGGGTGTTGTCAGTATCCATATCCACAATATGGCTGGCAAGAAAAATGTTGCCGTTATCATCGGCTGGTAAAACATCAAATAGAGATTCCCAACTACCGACATCATTCCACTTCAATTCATATGCCGGCACAACCGCCTTCCGCTCTGCTGGTTCCATTATTCCGTAATCGATGGTTTGGGGTTGAATGGATTGCCATACTCGATTTAACACCTCTTCTTGTCGGGGTGTCCCCCAAACTTTGTCAATTTCCATCAATTTTTCATAAAGCTCAGGCATCCAATTTTTAAGCTCTTCCAGAATCCTATCCACCCTCCAGAAAAACATCCCCGAATTCCAGGTATGATCACCGGAAGAAATCATAATCCGGGCATTCTCCAGGTTGGGTTTTTCTCTGAATTTAACCGCTTCATAAGCAGAAAGTCCATTAAACTCACCTATTTTTTCCCCTCTCTGAACATACCCATACCCGGTGGAAGGGTATGTCGGATAAATGCCAAGTGTAACCAGATAACCCTGGTTGGCAACTTCCAACGCCGCTGTAAGATAATCTTGAAATTGATCAATGGGAGTAATAAAATGGTCTGCGGTGAGGACGCACATGATTGATTCTGGATCACGATGTTTTAATGCAACCGCGCCTAAACCGACAACCGCTGCAGTCCCGCGGGGCATCGGCTCCAAAATATATTGGTCCCTGCTTAATTGCGGAACCTGGTCCAGAAGGATGCGGGCTTGATCTGGTGCTGTGATGATGAATATTTGTTCGGGCTCCATGAAACCCTCCAACCGTTCACAAGCCATCTGAAACAGGGTCTGGTTTCCGAACAAATGAATGGTTTGTTTTGGGCGTTTTTTTCGCGATAATGGCCATAAACGGGTTCCTCCCCCGCCTGCCATGATGATTGCATAACATTGTTTATTCAAGATCCACCTCATAAAGACCTGGTATTTCCCGGGCAATCGTGTAATTCATTCCACCCATCTGACGAACCATGCCTTTTAATTCCATAATCGTGAGTGTAGCTGATACTTCCTCTATTGACAAGCCTGTTAATGAACAAATTTCATCAATATGAATAGGTTCAGCACTTAATACCCCCAAAATATTGGCTTCCGTCGGGTTCCCTGGCAGGATTGCCCTTGCCTGCCGGTGCGCAACCACCCGATCAATATTTAATGTTTCCAATACATCCTCAAAGCACAATAAAGGTTTTGCCCCCTGTTGCAGAAGGTAATTTGTTCCTTTACTTTGAGGTGCATAAATATTTCCGGGTACAGCCAAAACATCCCTTCCCTGGTCAGCCGCAAAAGAAGCAGTTATCAACGCCCCACTGGTTTCACCGGCTTCCACTACAATCACAACCCTTACCAAACCGGAGATAATTCGATTTCGTGGTGGGAAATTACCTGCTTCTGGCTGGGTTCCAGGGGGATAGTCACTCAATAATGCTCCCTGCTTGATGATCCGCATCGCCAACTTGTGGTATTCGGGCGGATAAATGACATCCACACCGCTCCCCAGAACCGCAAGCGTTCGTCCATTGGCTCGCAAAACTGCTTCATGAGTTACGGCATCCACACCCCTTGCCATTCCACTCACCATGGTAATTCCATTCCGTGCCAGATAAGAGCCAAGCTCTTCAGCAACCTGTCTGCCGTAGGATGTAATCCTCCTGGTCCCTACCACAGCAACCGCCAAATCGTCATCCGGCAAAATTTCACCCCGGATATAAAGAACAGGAGGCGGCTGGTTGATTTCCTTGAGATATTTGGGATATCCAGGATCCTCCCAGGTCAAAATGGAAATACCATCCCGGATCATTTGCTCCAATATTTCAGACAGGTCCACAGATGCTCGTGTATGCAGGATCGACTCTGCAACCTTTTGACTCATTCCAGCTTTTAGTAAATCCTGTAGATTTGCTTTCCATGCAGTTTCCAAATTGCCGAAATATTTAATTAATGCGCGGATTCGGACTGCTCCGATTCCTTTCACAAGGGTGAATCCCACCCAATACCCTTTTGGATCCAAATTGTTTACTCCCACTCCTGGAGTTCCACCAGAACTTTACCTTCATCAATTGATACTCGCAGCACTACGGAGGGAATAATGGGAAGTAGAATTTCCTTTTTATCCAAGGTTTTCACAATCAAAACATCATTTGCTGGTGTTTCAATAATGTCTTCGACAATACCAAGTGGATTATTTTCTTTATCCACAACGGATAAACCAATTAATTGATGGTGATAATATTCCCCTTCAGGCAGTGGAGGAATCTGGTCGGCTTGGACGTATAAAATGGTGTTTCGAAATAAATCAGCTGAATTCCGATCTTCGCAACCTTCAATGGATATTAATAGGTTTGGATCTTTTCTCCTGACAGAGCTGATAATAATCTCTTGATGATCATCCCCAGCCAGGAACCGTTTTCCTGCTTTTATCCTTTCAGGGAAATCGGTTAATATTTCCATGGTCATTTCACCCCATACACCATGTGGACGGCGGATTAATCCGATTGCCAAGAAAACAGGCTCGCCCGGGTTGGGCGAGCCTGTTTTTCCGGGGCTTTTTTTTATGGAGCCGGGGATATTTTTATTACTCATCTTGGGTCAATGATGTCCAAAGAGACTTGTTTCTCTTCTCGACCGGCAGCAAAACGCAGCAAGATGCGCATTGCATTTGCCACACGACCGTTTTTTCCGATCACCCGTCCCATATCATCCTTGGCTACGCGCAATTCAAGACAGTACTTGCTGCCGAATCTCTCCTGTTTTACAGATACCTGGTCCGGTTGATCCACCAGTGCTCGCGCGATGTATTCAATCAGCTCTTTCACGGTTTCTCCTTTTTCTCTGGACACTTATTCCAAATGTCCTTGGCGGGTGGTAATCTATCACTCCGCATACCGACGAAAGGGCGAGTTGCACCCTGGTTGCTATTTTTTGGAAGCAGCCGTCGTGCTGGGATTAACTTTCCGACTTTCGAAATATGCAGCAGATTCTGCCAGGAGAACCTCCAATGATTCACCTGATTTGTACCGGGCGTACCGATCCATTAACCCTACACTTTGAAAGAGCTTCATAACGGATTCGGATGGCTGTGCCCCTTTGGACATCCAATCATAAACACGATCTTCCTTGACTTTCAGGGTAAATGGTTCGGTTCTGGGGTTGTAAAATCCCAAAATCTCAAGGAACTTGCCATCGCGGGGGCTTTCCTTATCTGCCGCAATAATGCGGTAATTAATTTGCCGGCGCTGACCAACTTTGCGTAAACGAATTCGTACCATCGAAATTTATCTCCTTAAAATAAACATGTTTGTAAATATTGGACTGATCTAAAGCTTTGGCGTGACATTTGGGGTTGAGGCGCTGAAGGAAGCGTACCACAAAATCCTGCCTGGCTTAACCGAATAGACGTTGTATTCCGCGTCCACCGGATTTTTGCATGGTTTTCATCATTTTTTGAATTTCTCGAAATTGTTTGATGAGCCGGTTTACATCCTGCACATCCGTCCCTGATCCCCTCGCTATCCGGCGCCGCCGTGAGGCATTCAATAGATCAGGATATTTTCGTTCCTCCAATGTCATCGAATTGATAATCGCTTCAGTTTGTTTAAATTGTTTTTCCGCATCACGGGGGTCCACTGTCCGGGCGACCTGCCCCATGTTACCAGGCAGCATCTCCATGATTTGGTGTAATGGACCCATCCGTCGGATTTGACGCAATTGACTGACGAAATCTTCCAGTGTGAAATTACCTGACATCATTCGTTCAGCTTGTTCAGCTGCTGCCTGTTGATCCAGGGACGCTTCCGCCCGTTCGATCAGACCGATGACATCTCCCATTCCCAATATTCTTGAAGCCAGCCTGCCAGGGTCAAACGTTTCGAGCGCGTCCATCCCTTCGCCGGTCGCCAAAAATTTGATAGGAACTCCAGTCACACTGCGGATTGAAATTGCTGCACCTCCGCGTGCATCGCCATCCATTTTTGTAAAGATCAATCCAGTCAGGCTAAGTGTATCCCGGAACCCCTCCGCCACATGTAAAGCTTCCTGCCCAATCATCGCGTCCACAACCAGCAGAACTTCCACAGGATTTACTCTCTTGTATATGGCTCGCAGTTCCTGCATCAGGGTGTCATCCAATTGGGATCGCCCGGCTGTATCGATGACCATTACAGTATAACCGCCCTTTTGAGCCTGATCCAGTGCCAGGGTCGTTAACTTAGGTGGTTTTACGCCATCCAGAGTGAAGACTGGAACACTTATCCGCTCACCCAATTGCTGCAATTGTTGAATAGCTGCAGGTCGGTAAGGATCAGCAGCCACCAGCAACACCCGTTCACCTTGCTTTCGCAGGATGTTGGCGAGTTTTGCTGCAGCAGTGGTCTTACCTGCACCCTGTAAACCAATCAATACAATCACGCGTGGCTTGGATCCGCTAAGATTCAACCGCGAAGGCTCACCCAGCGTCTGAATTAATTCCTCGTGGACGATTTTAATCACTTGTTGGGCAGGGTTCAATGCTCTGGATACTTCATGTCCAATGGCTCTTTCGCGCACCCTGGCAACAAAGTCCTTCACCACTGAATAATGTACATCCGCTTCAAGCAAAGCCATGCGAACTTCCCGCATGGCAACATCAACATCGTCCGCGGTTAATTTTCCCCTTCGACGGAGATTCTGAAATATTTGATTCAAGCGTTGACTTAAATTTTCAAACACAGACCCACACACAAAAATTGACAACAAAATGAACCGCCCTATCCGGGAGGTGAACAGATTGCATTTTAGCTGGTTATATCACTTCGGTCAAGGGAATTCTCCAAACACAATGATGGGTACCCCATCTTAATATGAGCGTATCCATTAAGGGATGTTCGGGTTTACTTATTTTGATACCATACATATTTCATTCCGGAGGTATTATGTCAAAAGTGGCAATTGTAACTGACAGTACTGCTTATATTCCAAAAGAGTTATCCAAAAATTATGCCATTTATCAAGTTCCTCTGCACATCATATGGGGAGAGAACACTTTTTTTGATAATGTCGATATCTTCCCTTCTGATTTTTATCAGCGGCTTGAGCAAAGTGATGTGATGCCAACAACATCTCAACCATCACCGGCTGCTTTTAAGGAGATATATGAAACCTTGGTTGATCAGGGTTATGACATTTTATCTGTTCATATTTCATCATGTTTATCCGGCACTGTTGACTCGGCGCAGCAAGCAAAGGCTATGATTCCCAATGCGCACATAGAAATTATTGACTCAAAATTTACATCCATGGCAATGGGTTTTCCAATTTTAAAAGCTGCCCGGGCAGCTTCTCTTGGGGCAACACTCGGAGAATGTAAAATAATTGTCGAACAAGCCCTAAGTAAAGTTGGAGTTAAATTTGTGGTGAACACACTGGAATATTTGAAACGCGGCGGGCGCATTGGTGGAGCAGCTGCTTTCGTCGGTAATGCATTTAATATTAAACCCATTTTGGATTTGAAAAATGGGCGAATAGAACCCGTGGATAAAGTACGGACTTTTTCCAAATCCCTGGATCGCATGGTTGCGATGACATTGGAAGAAATCAATGGACATTCTCCAATCTCATTTGCGATTGTTCATTCCAACGCAGCCAATTCTGCCCAGGAGTTGCTGGATAAGGTCCGAAGTCAAATGAACCTCAATGATATAAATGATGCCATAATCGTTGACCTGACCCCGGTGATTGGGACACACACAGGTCCTGGTGCGCTTGGTATCGCTTACATGGCTGGAATGTAACCGGCACCTAATTAATTCTCTTTACCATACCAATATTTGGTAAAATGTGACTATCATAAATCAGGAGGATTCTCAAGCATGAGGCTTTATCCATCAGTTGGAGTTCAGGTTGCTGATGTTTTACTTCCCCGTCCGGGAGTGGACATGCGGAAATGGGCGGTAATTGCCTGTGATCAATTTACTTCCGAACCTGACTACTGGAAGCAGGTTGAAAATATTGTCGGCGCTTCACCCTCCACGTACAACATGGTTCTACCTGAAGTATTTCTGGGAACCGAAAAAGAGACTGACCGCATCAAATCCACCCAGCAATTGATGAAAAAATACCTGGATGAGAATATTTTCATCTCTCATGAAGGGTTAATATACGTGGAACGGGATGTGTATGGGAAAACCCGTCACGGATTGATGCTGGCTCTCGATCTGGAAAAATATGACTTTCACGAAGGATCTCAATCAATGATCCGCGCCACCGAAGGAACCATTCTAGATCGTCTTCCACCCCGCATCCGCATCCGGGAAGGTGCCCCACTTGAAATCCCCCACATCCTGGTCCTGATCGACGACCCCGAAAAAACAGTCATTGAACCGATACGTAATGTTGCTGCCCGTTTGCCAAAATTATATGATTTAGAGTTGATGCTTGGCAGCGGTCATCTGCGTGGGTATTTTGTGGATGATCTTAATCTGGAAAAGAATGTCATCCATGCGCTGGAAAATCTGGCATCCCGGGAACGTTTTTTCAGTCATTATGGTGTTGGTCCTGAGAAGGGTGTTCTCCTTTATGCAATGGGCGATGGGAATCATTCGCTTGCCACCGCCAAATCCATTTGGGAAAAAATGAAACCCGTGGTGGGGATGAACCACCCAGCCAGATACGCCCTCATCGAACTTGAAAATGTTCATGATGAAGGGCTGGAGTTCAAACCGATCCATCGGGTTCTTTTTAATGTCCGCGAGAATGTTTTTGATGGAATGATTGCCTCCCTGGGTAGCATACGAATCCAACCTTGTTCTTCAAACCAGGATATGATTGCAATCGTGGAACACCAAACTGGTCCCGAACACGCAATCGGCATCATTTCCCGGGAAGGTTGCAAAGTCGTCCGGGTTGAGAATCCCAGGTCAAATTTGCCTGCCGGAACACTTCAATCATTCCTGGATCCCTGGGTCAAACAAGGCGGGGCTGAAAAAATCGATTATGTTCATGGGTCTGAATCGGTCACAGTCTTGGGTTGTCAACCCGGGAATATTGGTTTTTATCTTCCAGGGATGTCCAAAAATGACCTCTTTAAAACAGTCATTCTGGATGGAGCACTTCCCCGAAAAACATTTTCCATGGGGGAAGCTGAAGAAAAACGGTTTTATATGGAATCCCGCCAAATTTCGTAATTTCGATGCAGCACCATCAAATAAAGCGTAATATTCCGGAAGATGCACATCCACCAGCTGAGGTCAGGCTGGTGGATGTGCAGGTGGAGTTCTATCCCGATGGGACCCGCCTGCGAGTCGTGATGATATTAACACCCTTTTTGGAAAATCCAAGCCTGGAACTTGCCCTTTCAGACAATATGGGCAGAGTAATTTCACATACATATATCATCGAATCACCCGAAGAACATCTGACGATCACACTTCATACTCGTGGTTATCAATTCATAAAACCCGCTCCCCTGCGGATCAATGTGTTTTATCCTGAGTTGGGCACCGTTGACGAAAAGGAAATATTCATCGATCCTTTACCAAGACAATGACAATGATTGGAAAATTTGAAAACCAACGATCGGCTGTATCCATTCTATTTGGATTGGCTATTATCCTCTTTTTACCATCTGCCTGTTCATCCGCTTCTCCGTTAAATCCAGACCCTTCTCCTGTGAACAATGAAATAATTCCATTTTTTACCCCTTCATTTACGAAATCATCCATTCCCATATACACAACCCCTGTCACAAGTACACCAGAGCCGATACTTGTTCCATTTCTGGAAATTTGTTCTCCACTGCAGGATATTTCTTTGTCAGAATTGCCTGAAATATTAAAGAATCCTTACCAGACACCTCATCCCGGACAGGATGATGGTCATCATGGTGTTGATTTTGCATATTATTCACGGAACGAACATAAGGAAATGTCAGGTCTGGGAATTTACTCAGTTCTATCAGGGCATGTCAGTGGGATTATCAATAACCGCCCGCCGTATGGAAACGCAATCATTATTGAGACAGATCTGGAGAATTATCAATCATCAAATATTTTTCTAAAGTAGAAAACCTTACCAGAAATTGAAAACCAAACTCAAAAATCTAGCGACCCATTGAATCAGCGTCAACTGTTCTAAAAAAGATACTATGAACTGCCAAATAGTTTCAAACTCAAATTTTTCAAAGTGGCGAATTATTTCGCTGGCAATGCACCAATTTCCGGCAATCCTAATGTCCGCAGTAAAATGTTGATTCTCTCTACATTTTTTCGCATAATCCTTTGAATGAACTCCGCCAATTCAGCGCCATTTTCTAGTTCCAGACCATGGGCAAGGCAAAACGGTCGAACCAGCTGATCCAAGTAAGCCTTATCCAGGTGATCATCGTTAGAAACTGACAGGCGATATAGATCGCGAATATGCTTCAGTAACTGATAATCGCGCACCAGAGCTATAAAGTTACTGTCGTCATTGGTTATTGCCGATTCAATCCGCGAAAACAACGTTTCGGTCAAAGGTTCAGCCCATTCGAAGTAGGCTTTTAGAATAAAGATAAAATTCTCGAAATCGCGCAAGCCGCCTGGACCTTCCTTGATTTCCGGAACTTCAATTTTAGTACTATTATAATAATTGTGGCGGGATCTCATTTCATTCAACATCGTTTCGATAAATTCAGCCTTACGCTGGAAAATGAATGGAGTAATAATTTCACTCTGAAATATTTTCAAAAAATAATCACTTCCAATTACCAGACGCGCGCCCAGCAATTGCGATTGATCAATGAAAGTATTTTCATCGGGTCGCTCGAATAATCTACGCAGATCGCTGAAAGTGGTCACAAATCGCCGGAAACGGTCAGCAAAGCGGAATTGGGGAATGATGGAACGTCGCAGGATGTATTTATTCATTTTTTGTATGACTTTATTACCGAAGTCTAAAATAGCCGGACTATCAGAATTCAACAAAACAATTAGGTCATAATCATCGTCAAAAGCCTGACCGCGGGCATGCCCGCCAGCTGTAAAGATAGCCAAAAGATCATGCATTTCCGGGATCTCTTTCTGATCAGCCGCCGCTACTTCCTCCTGACAGAGTTCAAAAAGCATCTGAAGATAATTATCCGAAAAATTCGTGAATTCTCGATTAATTTTATCGAAGGGCGCACCGTCTAATAAAGCAATTCCCAAACGCATAAACTCGAAATCGTAATAATCACCCAACCGGGTAATTTTTTCATTGAGCGAATCGAAATTATCAATATTGCGGAAAAGACCTTCAGCCAATTGATTGAGCTTAGGTTGATTGGTTAACGAAGTGATGTATTCAGCATAAGTATTGAACGCCCGCTGTACAAAACGCTTGAAATAATAACTACTACTGCGATAAATCCGACAAAGCATTAATAGTGTATCGCGCAGAGAGGTAATTTCTGGTTTCCAGTAAGGTTCTTCGACAACTGCTATCAACCGCGTCAAGAGCTCGACCGGTAAAATTGACAGGAAGTTATTCATCATCTGCGGAGCTAAATTCAGAATTTGACAAAGTCGGCTGACATTTTCCAGAGTCGGTTCCAGATTATAAATAAAATCGCGAATGAACTCCTGGAAAAACTGCGTTTCGACTACTTTCGGT
>CALMHE010000111.1 GCA_937863865.1 uncultured Anaerolineaceae bacterium
CATGGCGGAAGGGCAGGATTGGGAAAACCTGGTGACCCTCTCCCCGGGAATCGAGATGGACAATTATTATTTCTATGACCGCAGCATCTACATCTCCGGCTTTTTCATTCCGGATACAGACTACACGATCACCATCTCCGGAAATTTAATGGATAAGTGGGGCAGGCGGATGGGTAATTCCATCACAATTTCCACCCGCACTTCCACACTCACCCCAACCTTGAGTATCCTGCCGCTGGATATGGGACCACATATGTTGACCATTATCCCGCGGGAGACTGGCATCCCGGCAAAAGCAACCAACCTTTCAACCCTGAATATCTCCATGGCAGCCTACGATCCCGTGGAGGCGATCATCGGGGCATACAAGGACCCAACCCTCCTGATCCTGGAGCCGGACAGATATTGGGATCAGCCGCTGGACATCACCCCGAACCGCAACGAGGACATCCTGATTCAGCTTCAGCCGGATGGCAGCACCCTCAACCCCGGTTTATACGTGTATCATATTTTCTCCCATGATGCCCGTGATTTCTATAGCGACAAGCATTTTATGGCGGTTGTTACGCGGGTTCAACTGCTGATGAAATTGTCCGAGGACTCCCTGTTCGTTTGGGCATTCAACCTGCGGGATGATGTTCCCGCTTCGGGTGAGCCGATATCCATCTATAACGCTGATGGAACCCTGCTGGCAGAGGGCATTACCGATGAAGAAGGGATCCTCCAGGTGGATTTACCTTCCCGCAAGGACAATTACGATGCGGTCTATGCTGTCATGAACCAGCCGGGAGACGAATTATTTGGCATGGCAGTATCATCCATGACCCAAGGGATTGAACCCTGGAATTTTGGCGTCACCTATCAACAATTCGATGTCAAGCCCAAATACTACCTGTACACCGACCGTACCATTTATCGACCGGGGCAAACAGTGTATTTCCGGGTGGCTGCCCATGACCCCAATAATGGACGGTACAGTCTGCCCGACATGGGAGAGACATCCCTGCAGGTTTTCAGTCCTTACGATTCCACCACGGGGGAGCGCAAGATGCTCTTTGAATTCAGCCTCCTGCTTTCAGAATTTGGGACTGCAGCCGGTGAATTTACCCTGCCAGAGGATCTCCAGCCCGGCATGTACACACTGGAATCCTCCGATCTGGAGGATTACCAGTCCATCTCCTTCCAGGTGGCGGAATACCGCAAGCCGGAAATTGAACTGACGGTAACTGCGGATGCGGCGGAATCCCGACTGGGCAACGACCTGACTGTGACAACAGATGCCCGTTATTATTTTGGAGCCCCGGCAGGCAGCCTGCCCATTCAATGGTCTGTATATTCCAGGACCAATTCCTTTCGCATCCCCGGCGGGTATTCGACCGGGAAGGATGACAACTGGCTTTACCGGTGCTGGTTCTTCTGTACACGCAGCTGGAGTTACCCGCTGCTTTCCGGGAGTGACTGGACTGACTCGGATGGTCTTTTTACACTGACCATCCCGGGCAGTGACCTGGCAAATGTGCTGGATGGGGAAAGCATGCAGGACATCATGGTGGAGTTTACCATCATGGATGAAAGCGGATTCCCGGTAAGTAACCGTACGATTGTTTCCATCCATCCCGATGATTTCTACATTGGAATCCGGTCGGATGCATGGACTGGAGCAGCGGATCAGGAAATGGGGTTTGACCTGTTGACAATCAACTGGCAGAAGAAGCCCTGGGGCAACCTGGACCTGACCGCTACATTCTCACTGGTGGAGTGGGTAAAAGGCGACATTGATCCGGATACCGGTGAATCAACATATAAGGAAGTGTTTACTGAAATCGGCAGCACAGACCTGACCACGGATGCCAACGGGCAAGCCCGGGTGGCGTTTACACCGCCCGATCCGGGTGTGTATATGCTGGAAGTGCGCAGTGGAAATGCAGTCAGCCAGACACGGGTTTGGGTGGGGGGTTCCGGAGCGGCTTCCTGGCCGCGCAGTTCCAACCAGCGCATCCGTCCCCAGGCGGACGCAGATTCCTACAAGCCCGGAGATACCGCCCGGATCTTCATTGCCAATCCGCTGCCAGGCACCGTCTTTGGTTTGGCAACCATCGAGCGCCGGGATGT
>CALMHE010000112.1 GCA_937863865.1 uncultured Anaerolineaceae bacterium
CCTCTGCGGGAGGCAGCTTCCGCATGGGGAGGTGACATGTTGCGCGCCATTCGTCCGCGGCGGCGGAAATCCACCCATTCTGACAGTAAATGGGTAATGGCATGTGTTTCACCCCGCCAGACGAATCCAGCCGGACAGACGGGTTTCTTCTCCAGTGTGGGCGGATTATCGAACCAGACTTCGATTGGCTCATCATAAAAGTGAAAGGGGATGGTTTTTTCCGTATTCATCCTGATGATACAATTATACCCTCTGAGGGGTGATTGCTTCATTGCCCTGGGATGCCAGTTTTATGCCAATTAAAATGGGGCAGGAATAAATCATCGCTTATCAATAGTGTAAATTGGTTCAACTTGACACACAATCCGGGCTGTGCTACAGTAATACCAGAAAATTTTAAGATTCATTTCCCTGACAACCTTATCAAAGGGGTATTGCTTTGACAAAATCAAGAACTCAAATGATGGTGGATCGTTTACGGGATTTGCAGGCTTCCTCCCCGGATATTGAAGCTTCTGCAATCGTCAGTGTGGACGGCTTGACTATCGCTTCCGCCCTTCCCCAGGGAGTTGAGGAGGATCGGGTTTCAGCGATGTCTGCTGCCATGCTTTCGCTTGGTGAACGAATTGCCAGCGAATTGGGAAGGGGGTCGCTGGAACAGGTGTACATCAAAGGTCAGAAGGGCTATGTGGTGTTGATGTCCATCGGCGAGGATGCTGTACTGACTGCCCTGGCGCGCGAACAAGCCAAACTGGGCTTGATTTTCCTGGACATGCGGCGCGCCACTGAAGATCTGGTTAAATTAATCTAAGGAAATCCCGCATGGAACCCATTCCAAAGAGCGGTTTATATTATCCCAATAAAATTGCCCGTCTTGCCATCCTTGCCTTGGAGGATGTGATGGGAAAGAATGGTTTAAATGCCATTCTCAACCTTGCCCGTCTGCCGCATTTAATTAATACCTATCCTCCCTCCAATCTGGAAAAAGAGTTTGATTTTGCTGATTTTTCCGCCATTCAAGGGGCATTGGAGGAGATGTATGGTCCACGCGGTGGGCGGGGACTGGCGCAGCGCCAGGGTCGGTCCGCATTTGATGACGGTTTGCGCAACTTTGGCGCGCTGGCGGGTGTGGGAGACCTGGCATTCAAGGTGCTTCCCCTCTCTGCCAAGTTAAAAATTGGGCTGCCAGCCATGGCGCGCATCTTTTCACAGACGAGTGACCAGCTCAGCTCGGTGGAAGAAAAGGATGATCACTTTATTTACACCATTCACCGGTGTCCTTGCTGCTATGGTCGCCATTCCGATAAGCCATGCTGCTTTATTGCCGCAGGCTTGCTCCAGGCAGGTCTCAAGTGGGTTTCCGGGGGACTTGAATTCCGTGTCAATGAATCCAGATGTATTGGGGTTGGAGACGAGGTTTGTGAATTTGTAATTTATAAAGAGCCCATATCCTGAATGGATTACTAAAGGTTGAAATCCACCCCGCTGATCCCAGAATGATCAGCGGGATTTTTCTTTATGGAAAAGCGTTATCTCAATTGTGAGTTCAGCCTGTGCTTACCCTCAATGGTGAGAGATGCGGTTAAAAATCTCATTGGATTTACCGTCTGACAATATTTAGCTTGCCTGATCTGGACGATATGGGGGGGTACGAATTGCATGTCAGCCGAAAAAGCGATTGATTTCATGGAACCATACATCCTTCATAAGGGGTGTGATAGGAGAATGTTGCAGCAACCGGGTTTGCGTGTTAGTATTACCGAAATCCGCAAGCTCAGTTAGGCTGGCAGGAAAATGGATGAATTGAAAGGTATGCGCCGATATTCGGCGTGGTGAATATTCATTGAAGACAACGATTATCATTCCCACTTACAACGAAGGCGAGAATTTACCAAAAATTGCTGCAGCCGTTCTCTCGCTGCCGGTACCGGATTTGAACATCCTGGTGGTGGATGATGCCAGCCCGGATGGAACCGGCGAACTGGCGGAATCCCTGGGCAGGGAGTGGAATGGACGGGTGCGGGTGCTCCACCGTTCCGGCAAGCTGGGCTTGGGAACCGCTTATATCCAGGGATTTCAGGAATGTCTGGCACGGGGTGATGAAGCCATCGGGCAGATGGATGCTGATTTCTCCCATCCCCCTGAAAAAATCCTGGGATTGATGGATGCCCTGGAGCAGTGTGATGTGGCGGTTGGTTCGCGCTATGTGCCGGGGGGCAGCCTGGATTTGGAATGGCCATTATGGAGAAAATTCCTTTCTGCATTTGGCAACTTTTACGCCCGCACAATACTTGGCTTGCCAATTCGGGATGTGACCGGAGGTTTCCGGCTATGGCGGGCGGCAACCCTGGCTGCCATGCCATTGGATAACGTGCGCTCAAACGGTTATGTTTTCCAGGTGGAAATGGCATATGTGGCGCACAGGTTGGGCTTCACATGCCAGGAGATACCGATTTACTTTGCTGAGCGACGCCTGGGGACATCCAAGATGTCCCTGCGAATCCAAATTGAGGCAGCCTTGCGGGTCTGGTCGCTGCCGGGACGTTATCGGGATTTAAAATAATTTTAGTCGGCAGGGCTTGAGAAGAAAATTCCACCCGAAGTGATCCGTCAGGTGGGATGAAGATTTATTGTTCCGGTTTACCTGTGAGTCCTGGCTGGAACTGCCGGCTACCTGGAAGGGTTTATTTCAACAGGTAAGCTGAGGTCAGCTTTTGCCATTCCTCCAGGCTGAGGGTTTCTGCGCGGCGTTGGGGATCAATCTGGGCTGTGTTCAACATGTTCAAGGTCTGATCCGTATTCCACCCCAATCCCTTGGAGAGGGCATTGCGCAGGGTTTTCCGCTTTTGACTGAAACCGGATCTGGCGAGCTTGAAAAAAGCCTCCAGTTGGGGAAGGGAGATGCGGGGTTCTTCATATAAATCCACCCGCAACACCGCAGAGTCAACCTTGGGAGGCGGGTAAAACGCACCGGCAGGGATGCGGGTTGCCAGACGGGGCTCCCCGTACACCTGCACACTGAGTGCCAGCAGGCTCAGATCGCCCGGTTTGGCACAGATGCGCTGGGCAACTTCGCGTTGAACGGTCAATACCATGCGCCTGGGTCTGAGGGGGGCTTCCAGCAAGTGGCGGATGAGGGCTGAGGTGATGTAATAAGGAATATTGGCGGCGACAATATATCCAGCCTGGTGCATCAGTTCGGATGGATTAATCTCCAAAATGTCATTGGGGACGATTACCACATTGGTTTCATGACCCAGCACTTCATTGAGTACTGGCAGCAGATGCCTGTCCAGTTCCACTGCCACCACGCGGGATGCCAGGCAGGCTAGCAGGCGTGTCAGGCTGCCCAATCCCGCGCCAACTTCCAAAACCTCATCCCCGTGCTGAATTTCTGCCGCCTCTGCCACGCGCTGCAGGGCATTTTGATCCACCAAAAAATTCTGTCCCAGGCTCTTTTTCGGGGATAAATGATGCTGCCGCAACAAGCGGGGCACATCAAGCGGGGGCAGGTTCAAGGCAGGATCCATAGGATATTTGCCGGAACGGGTGTGAGCCAGTAGACTGTCACATAACTGTGCCATTCGCGATAGTCGGCATCCGTGTAGCCCAGATCAATCCAATGCCGGTCCGGGAAGCCTCCGCCAACATCTTCAATGGTGCCAACCCCATAACCCGGCACCAACATTTGCTGACCGACCATGGAACGGAACCACTTCAAACGCACGGCAATTACCCCGTTGCGTAATGTGGTGCCGCTGGCGGTGGTGTAGGAGCAAGTCCCATTTTCACAGGGGTGATAGGAGGTGGCATAAACGTTTACAGCACGCCAGTATTCAAAGGTGCCCTCGGCTGTGGTTATGGTGCGAATGACGATTTGGGTGCCGTAAGCCACGGTCTGGGAGCTGGGCTGGCGGGCAATCCATTCCGCTTCGGTTTTGCGGCTGATTTCCTGTCCGTCTTCGTAACGAACCCGCACGCGTGCCGCCCGGATGCCCGTTTCTCCGGCATCCACCACCTGGCGTTGATCCAGCTCAAGCTGGTCATCGGCAACATAAACCGTCTCGAATGGAATGGGGGTTTGTTCCAGCAGGATCTCCTCCCGCACCCTTATCACTTTCAACGTGCCATCAGCCGGCAGTGGCTCATCCTCAGCCGGGATGGATTTGTCCAATCCCTGCAGGGAAATGTTGTTTTCAACCAGTGCCTGACCGACAGTTTGGGCGGCAGAATGGATGAGAATTTCCTGACCATCCACCTGTACGCGCAAGGGCACCGCCCTGCGCAGGGTCACTTTCAACGCTGCATTCAGGGGAGTATCAGATGGCAGGGAGAGATCATCCGCCGCGGTCAGCGGTATTCCAGCTTCCAGCAATGCTGTTGCCAGTGTATCCGCGCTGGAGTAGATGGTTTTCTGATCTCCATTTTCGATTATGGTAACTGGAATTGCCTGTCTGACCTGCAGTGCCAACGCTGGTGCGTGTGGAAGGGGC
>CALMHE010000113.1 GCA_937863865.1 uncultured Anaerolineaceae bacterium
GTGCAATGGATACCCATGGAGCCAGTGAATCCCTGCCTGCATATTTTAAAGGTAAAGGTGAAGTTCCCATGGGATCTGCTCCGGTTTTCAACATAAAGGAGGGCGAGGCGGGATTAATTCACACGGGCGGTATGATTCCTGCGGGAGCAGATGCTGTGGTCATGCTGGAATATACCCAATCTTTACAAAATGGCGAGATTGAGGTTATGAAGCCAGTCGCTGCTGGAGAGAATGTACTTTTTAAAGGGGAGGATGTAAAACCTGGAGAGGAAATAATTGAGGCGGGTGTCCGGTTGCGACCCGAGGAAATTGGTGGTTTGCTGGCTCTTGGAATAACCAATATAATGGTAAAGCGAATCCCGCGGGTGGGAATATTATCTAGTGGCGATGAAATCATACCACCAGGTGAAACTCCCAAACCGGGTCAAGTAAGGGACATCAATAGTTATACTTTAGGGACAATTATTGAGCAAACGGGTGGAACTCCCGTCTATTATGGAATATTGCCGGATGTTCCTGACCTATTGGAGAAAAAGCTTGCAGAAGCATTAGATTGTACGGATATGGTCCTTGTGACTGCCGGATCATCTGCCAGTTCGCGGGATTTTACTACCAATGTGATAGCAAAAATGGGCAAACCTGGAGTACTGGTGCATGGTATTAATATCAAGCCAGGAAAACCGACCATATTGGCGGTATGTCAGGGTAAGCCGGTTATTGGCATGCCTGGAAATCCAGTCAGTGCAGTGGTAATTGCAAAATTATTTGTCCAACCCATGGTGAAGAAAATTGGTGGTTTATCAACTTTCCCCCATCAATTGACCTTGAAAGCCAGGTTGACTGCCAATATTTCATCCCAGGCGGGCAGGGATGATTATATACCTGTAAGGATAATCGCCAGCGATGAGGGCTATCTGGCGGAGCCGATATTTTATAAAAGTAATTTAATATTCACTCTTGCCTCTGCAGATGGGTTGCTTCACATTCCAGCGAATGCGAACGGGATTGCGGCTGATGAATTTGTGGATATTTTATTTCTACGGGATTAGGAAGCATAAATGTCTGTATATTTACATGATATTCCACTTGATGAGGCTTTACAGTCTTTCCGGCAGGAGTTGGAAAGACATGGATTATATGGTCGGTTGGGTTGCGAGGAAATTCCTCTGGATGAAAAAGCAGTCGATCGAATATTAATTAAGCCAATCTGGGCAAAGCTTTCTTCACCCAATTATCATGCCTGCGCGATGGATGGATTTGCTGTCCGATCCGAAGAGACAGAGGGAGCTTTGCCGAGCCGACCGGTGATTCTGGATATGGGCGTGCAAGCCATTTATGTGGATACAGGCGATCCATTACCGGGGTGGGCGAATGCGGTGGTGCCGATAGAACTGGTGGAACAGGTTGGAGGTGATGATCCTCGCCAACCACGACAAATCAAGCTTCGTGCCACACTTGCACCCTGGAGTCATGTCCGTACCCTGGGTGAGGATATTGTTGCCACTCAACTGATGCTGGCGGAAGGGCACGAATTGCGCCCGGTTGACCTGGCAGCATTGGCATCCAGCGGGGCTACTCATGTGAATGTCAGTAGAAAACCCTTGATTGCAATCATACCCACAGGAACAGAACTTGTGCCAATTGGCAGTGTGTTAACACAGGGGAGCATCATCGAGTCCAACTCATTGATGATGGCTGGTCAAATCCGTAGTTGGGGTGGAGAACCCAAGCGATACCCCATCATTCCTGATCAATTTGATATTTTATGCCGGTCTGTTCAACAGGCTGCAGATGACAATGACCTGGTGCTTGTCAATGCCGGCTCATCAGCAGGTTCGGAGGATTTTACCGCCGGAGTGGTTGAGAAACTGGGCAAATTATTGGTGCATGGCGTGGCTGTCCGTCCGGGACATCCAGTCATTCTGGGGATGATATGCAGGTCAGATCGTTCCGGCTGGGTGCCAATCATTGGAGTTCCAGGATATCCTGTCTCAGCAGCGTTGACAGGTGAAATTTTTGTGCGCCCATTGCTGGAAATGTGGCTGGGAAAACAACCGACCAAACCTGTGGAGATATCAGCTCAATTGACCAGAAAAACCACATCACCACCGGGTGATGATGATTATGTTCGCGTAGCCGTTGGAAGAGTTGGTGAAAGAATGCTGGCAGCTCCATTGAGCCGGGGAGCAGGTACAATTACTTCTCTTGTAAAAGCCGATGGAATCATCATCATTCCACGAGGTGTTCAAGGGTACAGTGCCGGGAACGAGGTCACAGTTCGTCTGTATCGATCACTGGGGGATTTGGAAAAGACCATTTTTGTCATTGGTTCCCATGATTTGACTTTGGATTTGCTTGCCTCAGCATTGGAAAGCAGGGGGAGGAGGATGGTATCAGCCAATGTGGGCAGCCAGGGTGGATTGGTGGCATTAAGGCGCAAAGAAACCCATATGGCTGGGTGTCACCTGCTGCATCCCGAGACGGGAGTTTATAATCTGCGTGCAATTCAGGATTATTTACCTGGAAATGATATTATGATTGTGCATTGGGTCAAGAGGGAACAGGGATTAATTGTGGCGAAGGGCAATCCCAAGTGTATTCACAGCCTGGAAGATTTGGTCAGTCCATCCATTGTGTATGTCAACCGGCAGCGGGGAGCCGGAACCCGGGTTTTACTGGACTATCATCTCACTCGACTTGGCATACCTGTACAACAAATTAAAGGCTACCCTCAAGAGGAATACACTCACCTGGCAGTTGCAGCCGCAGTGTCCTCAGGCAGGGCTGATTGCGGGTTGGGTGTTGCTGCAGCTGCGGAGGCATTGAACCTGGATTTTATTCCCCTATACCATGAGGATTTTGATTTAATTGTTGCTTGTGAATATTATCATAACGGATTTCTCGATCCGGTTTTTGAGCTCATGTCGGAGCCAAAATTCCAACAATCGATTTCCAATATGGCTGGTTATGATGTATCGGTAATGGGTGAGATTGTTCTAGATCAATGGAAAGGAGATTGATATGCCTCTGCAAGTAAAATACATGGCGCCTGATTTTGAGTTGCTCGATGAAAACTCGTCAATCAGGAAATTATCGGATTTTCATGGGAAGTGGGTGGTATTGTACTTCTACCCCAAGGATGATACACCTGGATGCACAACTGAAGCCTGTTCTTTTCGGGATGGCTATGGTGAATATCTACGCTCCGGTGTTGTCATTCTGGGTGTAAGTCCGGATTCCCCGAAATCTCACGCGAAATTCAAAGAGAAACACAACCTTCCATATACACTTCTTGCTGATGTTGACCATCAGGTATGTGAGTTATATCAAGTGTGGGGACGCAAGAAATTTATGGGCAGGGAGTATGATGGTGTATTTCGAACAACTTACCTAATCAATCCAGAGGGCATGATTATCAAGGTTTTTGAAAATGTAAAACCCAATGGACACGCCTCAGAGGTATTGGCTGCTATCAGGTAAAACATACCCTGTGGTTTCAGTCAGTTGGATTTTGATTCCTGTTGAACTACAGGAGAAAATATTGGGATTCCAGATGGATTATCCTGGAGCATGCCCAGATTGACGTCTGACAAATACTTAATAATTTTTTCCTGAAGATCACCCCACATGAATTGTGAAGTGCAATCATCCTGTCGCACACAGGTGGATGAACAATCCAGGCAAGGGTTCAGGGCAATTGGACCTTCAATAGCTGTTGCAATATCATAAACGCTGATATTTTCAGCTGAACGGCTGAGGCGAAGACCACCTCGCGGACCGGGAGTAGCTTTGAGTAAACCTGCCTGCATCAAGGAGTGACCAATCTGGTGCAGGAAAGGGAGGGGGATTTGTAAACGTTTTGCCATAAGTGCTGTGGGGGTGGCTGAATCATCGGGGTTTCCCGCAAGTGTAACCATTAATTGCAAGCCATAATCCAGGCGGCGACTAATTTTGAACATCTTTTTCCTCTACTGGTAAAATCTGATGAGCGTAAGGATACTTGATTGAATCAATCCATGATAGTGACGAAAATCACGGATTGATCGCAAAATCAACCAATTGCAAGATGCATAATCCAGGATGGATTTCGGATGGCTCTATATCAAAGAAGGTGTAAAACAACCTTGCCTTGATTCCATAATTCTTCAAGACGGTAATATTTACGTTGTTCTGCTGAGAATAGATGAACGACCACATCCCCAAGATCAATCAGCAGCCAACCTTCACCCGTCCCACCTTCCAATTTTCCAGAAAAAGAATACTCCTGTTTAACTTGCTTCAAAACAGCGTCACTTAACCCATCCAGCATACGCTCGCTGGTACCGGAACAAATTATGAAATAATCTGCAAAACTTGCCACTTCCTGGATATCCAGCAGGAGAATGTTTTCCGCCTTTTTTTCCTCAAGGATGTCCACAACTGTGTTGGCTAATTCCAATGTATCCAGATCTCACCTCGTAAATTATTTGATGGCTTTATTCTAACATATCCGACGGTGAATCATTTTGGAAACGGGCTTTCGTCTGTTTTACATATTCAGGTCCTGTGGATTTTAATATGCTTTGAAAAAGGGTGATTCCTTGAGCATTGAAAGAACCCAGCTCACCGATTCTGTTACTTGATAGGGTATTACTGATATCCATGAGTTCAGGTTGAGATGCATACCGTTGAACCCTTCCCAAGGTTAGGTGAGGTGAGAAAGCTCGATTTTCGCCTGGACATCCCAGGTTAACGGTTTCAATATCCACCATTTTCTGGATATCCATCAACATGTGGGGTGCATTGATTCCAATCCATATAACTCTTGGGCGTTTTGGATTGGGAAAAGCTCCCAAACCACCAACTGATATGGGGAATGTATGGAATTTGGATGAAATCTTTGGAAGAATGAGAATTATTCTTTTAATAACCGATAAAGGGGTTTCGCCAAGGAATTTTAATGTAATATGAATGTGATTGGCTTGTACCCACCGCACTCCGGATGGGATGTTTTTTTTCAAGCGTAACACAACCTGTTGCAGACTAGCTTGAATTTCAGGTGGAAGGTCAATTGCAATAAATGCTCGGATTGTATCCATTCTCCACTCAACCGGTATGGGGAAGCTTGAATTTCATTATATCAGGTATGCAGGCTTAGAATTATCTGGTCAATTGATTTGGAATGTGGTATAAAATAATCACCCTGCTGTGTTCGTGATGCAGCAACACAGGTTTTGAGCCAACACTTCTAAAAAGGGTTCTCCTATCAGGTAGTATCACGATAGACTTCGGTCAAGGTGAAATCTACCCCGCGGAACCCTACCTGCGAAAGCAGGTTCAAAACTACGCAGCACACGGCATGGCGGGGACTTTTTATTGACATACAAGATGCTTCCTGCTAAACTCATTTTAATCGTGTCAGCAGTAGTTGAATATGAAAACAGAATACAGGCTGGTATTAAAATCTGGTCCCCAACGGGGTCATATTTACACTCTGGAAAAAAGTGATCTGATCCTTGGAAGGGATGTAAGTAACGATATTGTCATTCAAGATCCTGAAGTGTCCCGCCGGCATGCCCGATTGTTCCAGAAGGGAACAACATACATGCTTGAAGATTTAGGATCAACCAATGGGACATTTGTTGGAGGACAAAGGTTAACAGGACCCTACCTTTTGGAATCTGGAGAGACAATCGGTTTGGGGGAAAATTGCACTCTGGTCTATGAAACCATTGAGGTGGATACGGATGCAACGGTGGTTTCCATTGTTGTTGAAAAACCAGCAGAGACACCGCCAATGGAACCAATTATTCAACCTCAATCCGAAATTCAACCCGTCCAGCAAGGACAACCTCTTCCAATTAGTCAGAAGCCTGCAGGTGAGCCTGCTGTTCCCATACAACCCAAACCACAACCAAAAACTGATCATTATGTCGGTGCGGTTCCTCCAGCCCCTGTAAAAAAGAACAAGTGGTGGATCTGGATAGTGGCAATAATTGCACTTATCATTGTCGGCTGCATTATTGTATTTGTGATTATTGACCTGGCGAATTTATATTGTGTTTTGTTTCCAGGAATTGTGAATAACTTCGTGCCTGGATATTGTAGATAATCCAGACTGGTGAATCGTTTTATCCTATAGGTCAATATGTCAGGTTTTGAAATTATTATGGTAGGACAAGCGACCCAATGACCGTCTCTTCTGATCAACAGGATTCAACATTGGAAAACTCCAGTAATACGGAATCCAAATCAGGTGAAACCCAACAGATGGACAAGCCGAAAAGGGGAGGATCTCCAGAATCACCCCACTGGAGCAGCACCACCAAACTCATTGTCGGACTTACAGTCATGGCAATTATTGCCGGGCTATTAATTCGTTTCCGTAATTTAATTGGTCCGATTCTGATTGCATTTATTGTGGCATATTTGATTCATCCAATTGCCACTTGGATTATTCGAAAAATAAAAATATCCTGGCGTTTTTCCATTAATATTCTTTACCTCATCATCCTACTCGCCCTTTTGGGATTATTAACATGGGGGGGGTTTACGTTGGTAGGGCAGGCACAAAGCCTCGTTTCATTTATCCAAAGACAGGTTGAGAACTTACCAATATGGTTGGAACAAATAACATCCAAACCATTTCAAATTCTGGGTGTTTTCACAATCGATTTACAACAATATGATTTTAGTACACTGGCTGAACAGGCTCTGGGTCTGGTGCAGCCCATCCTTACAAAGCTCGGAACTGTGCTGGGGAATTTGGCTGGTGGAGCTGCCTCCACCATTGGTTATACATTTTTTGCCCTGTTAATATCTTATTTTGTTTCGTCGGAAACCGGTGGAGCCCGGGCAAGGTTATTAAATTTAAAAATTCCAGGGCACAATGAAGATCTCAAAATAATCAACTCACAATTAAACCTGATCTGGAATGCATTCTTACGCGGTCAAATTATCATTGTGTTGATTGCTGCCACTACCTATAGCGTGCTTCTTGGATTCCTGGGTGTCAATTTTTATATTGGATTGGCGATACTGGCAGGTTTGGGTCGATTGATCCCTTATGTAGGTGCTTGGGTGACCTGGATCACAATTGGTCTGGTTTGCTTCTTCCAAGCCAGCACTATTTTTGGTGTATCACCAATTATTTACGTAATAATTGTTTTGGGAATTTCTTTGGTTGTGGATTTCTTTTTGGATAATTTCCTCACTCCCAGAGTCATGGCGGATGCCCTGGCTGTTCATCCCGCGGCAGTGATGGTTGCAGCATTGATTTCTGCACAACTATTCGGGTTAATTGGAGTCCTTTTGGCTGCGCCTGTTCTTGCCACATTACAATTGGTGGGAAGATATATTGTTCGAAAATTATTCGATCAAGATCCATGGCATGATTTAAAAACAGTACCTTCCAGGAAACCGATTCCAAAGTATCTGGTTGCGACCGGGCGAATGTTATATAAATTTTGGAGAGGTTTATGTTTGCGATGGGAAAAATTCTATGCCTGGTTAAAATTATTATGGAATAAACTAAAATCCGGCATACAATTGAAATAGTTGGGGCAATAGTCTAGCGGGACATATTAGTTTATGGGATAATTCAATCAGTTTGATTCACCAGTAAAAAGGAAAAAAATATGGACTCAACCGAACCAAAAACCGAAACACTTTCAGAAACTGAAAATTATATGGCATGGCGTGCAGAAGAGCCGGATGGTGAGACCACTTATCATCTGGAACTCAATAACCTGACCGTTCATTTTTTTGAAGAGGAATGGAAAGAATTTTTAACCCTCGTGGATGGTTTGTTACAAGGGTAATTAAATTAACCACTTAATTAGTAGATTATCAAAAGGGGATCGTTTTAACTGCGATCCCCTTGGTAGTTTAATAATAAGTGGGGTTGAAGAATCAACAAATGCTAAATAAATAATTGATGCAGCATTTGAAATGGATGAGATCAGTTCACCAGGAAATGGAATTCGGAGTAGAATAGAGGGCGGCAGGCTACCAGAAAAAATGATTTTACGGAAAGTCCTTTTTCTCGGGCTGAGTATGGTGTTTCTTTTTATGAGTGGATGTCAATCGACCCAATGGAAACCATTAATCAGCCCAATTGCTGTTGATATTAATGCTACGATAAATTCCCAGACGGGCGGTGGGGAAGTTATAAATCCCATTGATCCTGATCTCAAGAAAAATGATATTCCATTTACCCAGACACTGACCCCCATTAGCCCGGATTTACCAATGGAAATGGTTGCGACGGAACCAATCGAATCACTCTGCCTTTCAGCCTCTGCGGGCATTCCAATGGACGTGACCATACCGGATGGAACTCGATTGAAATCCGGGGAAGTATTTACGAAAATATGGCGTTTGGAAAATAATGGAACATGCATATGGACTCCGGAATATTTATTAGTCTGGTTTAGCGGTTTTCACATGGGAGTTTTGGAGAAACAAATATCCCTTAAACCAGTAGCCCCTGGAGATGTGATTGACATCGCGGTGGACATGCAAGCCCCCGATGAGCCTGGTATTTTTTGGAGTTATTGGAAAATAAAAAGCCCTGATGATATTGAATTTGGCATAGGACCTGGTGCTGATGCTCCCATTTGGGTGAATATTGAAGTCATTGATGAGAATTATGCAACCCCCAACCCAACCATGGAACCGACGTTTTCATCCACTGAAAATACTATGGATGATGAGATATTTATAAAATTACTGGATCGGATTGATTTGGATCATGGCTTGGTAAATCCAGATGATGGAGGGGATATCATTCTGGATGAGAAGAATGGCAATGGATTCATCATTTATCCTTTATTGAATATCCTTACATCTCATGTTGGGAAACAGGAACCAACGCTTGATTTGTGTACTGGCGTTGAATTTACATCCACACCTGTTGAATTGACAGAAGAAGAACTTAAATCAAGTTGGTGTTATAAAACCGACCTGGGATTGACAGGATATTTTACATTTCTGGAATTTCACTCCGGAGAAAATTCCGGGATATTAATTAAATTTAAAACCTGGATTGTCCCTTGAGGAGGAGAAATGAACATTCTTAACGACGCTAAACAAATGGACATATTGGATACTCAAAATATGATGGGTTATCTTCACTCCATGCCAAAGGATCTGCAACTTGCCTGGCAGATGGGTTTACACCTCGCCCTCCCCAAGTGGGACAATATCACCCGGGTTTTGATCTGTGGAATGGGTGGATCGGCAATTGGAGCAGACATGGCGGCAACTTATGCTTCTTATAAAGGATGTGTACCTGTCATGGTACACAGGGATTACAACCTCCCTGAATGGGTTAAGGGAGCTGAAACCCTGGTTATAGCATCATCGCACTCGGGGAACACCGAAGAAACTCTCAGTAGTTTCCATGAAGCCGGGAAGCGCGGATGCAGACGGATGGCTGTTTGCACCGGTGGGAAATTAGCTGAACTGGCAGACGCAGAAGGAGCACCTGTATGGAGATTCAAACACGAAGGTCAACCCCGGGCTGCTGTGCCATATTCATTTGGACTGCTCCTGGCAGCATTAACGCAGTTGAATATCATTCCAAATCCAGAGGACGAAATATCTGAAGCGTGGAAAGTCATGGAAAAACAGAGGGATGAATTATCACCATCCGTGCCGGTGTTTAAGAATCCCGCAAAACGTCAGGCTGGGCAATGGATGAACCGGTGGGTTATGGTTCTGGGATCTGATTACCTGGTTCCAATTGCCCGAAGATGGAAGGGTCAGATCAGTGAATTAGCCAAAGCCTGGGCACAATTTGAGGCTTTACCGGAAGCTGATCATAACACACTGGCTGGTGTTTTCAATCCGGAGACGATCCTCATGCAAACCACGGTTATGTTCCTTCAGGCGGAGAGTAATCATCCCCGGAATACATTGCGGGCAAAATTAACACGTGGAATGATGTTGGAACAAGGAATGGGCACGGATGTTTATATGGCACCGGGACATTCCGCATTGGCGCAAATGTGGAGTGCATTGCAATTTGGTGATTATGCGGCATATTACCTGGCGATGCTCTACGGAGTGGATCCCACACCAATTCCAACGTTGGTCGCCTTAAAAGAATCATTAAACGCGGTAAAATAAATCCTTCTAACTGTTATCAAAAAAATTGTAGAGGGTGGGCTTGATGCGTGCGTTCTGGCAGGTTGTGCGCGTTTCTGTGCGTCAACAAATGACATATCGAACCGCCATGACAGCCGGCTTGGTGACCAATATATTTTTTGGCATCCTTCGGGCTGCTTTGTTGATTGCGCTGTATCAGGATCAGGGGGTGGTAAATGGCATGGATCTACAAGGTGCAATCGCCTATGTGGCTATTTCCCAGGCGATGATTGCTTTCTTATCAATCTTCGGATCCCTTGATATCGCCCGCACGGTATATGATGGATCTGTTACCGCTGATTTACTCAAGCCCACCCATTTTTTCATTATCTGGATGGGGCGTGATTTGGGACGATCACTTGTGAATTTATTCACGCGCGGCATTGTTTTTATGTTAATCTTTTCACTTTTTTACTCCATTACACTTCCTTCAAACCCACAACAGGGTCTGTTATTTGCTGTCAGTTTGGGAATATGCTGGTTGGTTAATTTCTTCTGGCGCATGCTGGTTAATTTAATTGCTTTTTGGTCGCCTGATATTCAAGGATTTGCCCGGATGGCATTTGCTTCATCCCAATTATTTTCAGGATTTATCCTGCCCCTTCGTCTTATGCCGGATTGGTTTAATAAACTTTGCCAATTTACCCCCTTCCCGGGGATGGTAAATACCCCCATAGAAATTTATCTTGGAATTTCATCGCCCAATAATCATCTGCAAGCGATTGGAACCCAATCGATATGGCTGCTTGTTATGATTGGGACGGCACTATTTGTTTATAATCGCGGAATCCGCCAATTGATCATCCAGGGGGGATAAAATGCGCCATTCTCTCTTGATTTTCTGGAAACTAATTCAGGTTCAAATCCGATCCCAAACCCAATATCGATTTTCTTTCCTGTCGGAAGTATTAACAACCACAATATTTTCAGGCATATATTTTGTCAGCTTTGCATTAATATTACAGCGGTTTAACACAGTGGTTGGCTGGACACTGGGAGAAATAGCCTTTTTGGTGGGAATGACCGAAACAAGTTTTGGAATCATGGATTTGATATTCAGCGGTTTTGACCCTGATTATTTTGCCCCGATGGTCCGAATAGGCAGATTGGATCAATTGTTGGTGAGACCGGTGGACATAACTGTCCAGGTTCTTGGCTCACGATGTGTCTTACGCAGGCTGGGTAGAATATTGGAAGGATTGGCAGTTCTGATATTTGGTTTTATCTCGGTTCAACCAGAGTGGACGATTTGGAAAACCTTTTACCTTCCGATCGTTTTGATCAGCCAGGTTATATGCATGGGTTCTCTTTTTATGATTGGCTCGACAATTACATTCTGGACAATTCAACGGATCGAGGCGATTAATATTCTCACTTATGGTGGAAATGAACTGATGAGTTACCCCATGAATATTTATCCACGCTGGATTTTATATATTTTTACCTATATCGTTCCATTCATATTTCTTAATTTTTATCCCGCCCTGTTTTTCCTCAACAAGGCGGATCCATTGCATATGCCCGAATTCGCCCCATTCCTGGCGCCATTGGTTGCAGCCGGATTCTGGTTGATTGCCTTCTGGTTTTGGGGATTTGGATTACGTCACTATCAAAGTACTGGTACATAGGTGATATCGTGAAGGATATGATACGTGTTTCAAACTTATCAAAACAATTTAAAGTCATTCAACGGAGTCCGGGAAAGAACAATGTAATCCACGATTTAATTAATCCTCATTTCCACATTATCCACGCAGTGGATGCAATTTCATTTTCCCTCCAACCAGGAGAATTGATTGGCTATCTGGGTCCAAATGGAGCCGGTAAATCAACGACAATAAAAATATTAACTGGTTTACTGGTGCCCAGCAGTGGGGAAGTTTTGGTTAATGGTTTTATACCCTGGCGCGACCGAAAAAAGTATGTGGCTGGAATTGGAGCTGTATTTGGACAACGGGTCACATTATGGTGGGATTTACCCGTAATTGACTCCTTTGAGGTTTTACAGGCAATGTATCGCATTCCACTCCAAACCTATACTGAAAATTTAAATCATTTTCGGAAAATACTTGAACTCGATTCGTTTATTAATACCCCGGTTCGTTCCTTATCGCTTGGACAAAGAATGAGGGCTGAACTGTGTGGGGCTTTACTTCATCAGCCATTGATTGTATTTCTGGATGAACCAACGATTGGATTGGATGTTGTAGCAAAAGAACGAATCCGAGAGTTTATCCGTCACCTTCACCGTGAGGGGACAACGATCTTGTTAACGACGCACGACCTGACAGATGTGGAAAGGTTATGTGAGAGGGTCATGGTATTGGATTGGGGAAAAATTCTATATGATGGCAATTTACAGGAATTGACCTCCCGGTTTGAAGGAGTGAACGAGATGCGGGTTTCGTTTGCTGAAAATGGTGAGGATGGTTTACTGGATGGGCTGGAACCTCCTGTCCGGGAAGGACGGTATTATGTTTACCGGATTGATCCAAGGAAAGTGTCCATACCGGACCTTGTGAGCAGCCTATACCGGACACATCCAGTTGTGGATCTGGAAATTCGTAAAC
>CALMHE010000114.1 GCA_937863865.1 uncultured Anaerolineaceae bacterium
GTGGGAGACAAGCAATTCCGCCAATCGGGCAGCTTCCTCCAGGCTGCCGGTTGTGGTCAAAATGATGCAATAAGTTTCAGCCATGTTGTGTTCCCTTCCCATCATTTATAACTTAAAAATTAAGTTTGCAACGACAGGAAATGCAGCCATGATAAACAATATAATGTCCGCATAGAGCGCCGGTTTTTCGCGGCTGCGCAGATGACAGACAATGGAAATCAGCAGCATGACTGCCATGAAACCTGCTGATATTGTCGCCAGGAAACTGATTTTATCCAGCGCACTTCCAAGAAGTAAACCCAACCCTCCCAGCAGGCAGAGTATGGAGACCAATTTCAGCCAAAAGCGCACCGCCCCGCCCATTTTTTGAATGGCAGCCTGCATGACGGGTTTCTGATGCTGCAATCCGTGGGAAAGGGCAGTGGCGAGCAGCTTGATGCCAAGGATTATTTGAAGAGTCAGCAGAAGAATGTCCATAAGACTAGTGAATAAATGACAACAATGTGGAATTAAAACATCATTCCTTACTCTCGTGGATGATCCATCCCCTTCCCTTGATCAACAGGATCAATGCAGAAATATTCATTAACAACGAAAGAATATCCATCCAACCGGTTTGATCCATAATGGAAAAACCTGCAATAAGGATCATCAGGATCAGTGCAAAATAATATGCCAGGGGTTTCCGCATGCTCAACAACAATGCCGTGCCTGCCAGGATGAGTGAACAGGCAAGCCCCAGCAAGACCATGATCCATCTTGTCGTGCCTGATGCTGGAATGGATTGAACCCACCCCAGCGACAGCACGATGGCAAAAACCAGCCAGTAAATTGCCTGAATTGTGATAAGTATCAGGGCAATCTGGATACTGGCAGGAATGGTCTTCTTGGACCCCTCATGCCGTTGGTTTTTCATCGGTTTTCTTGAACACCTCCCTTAACAACAAACCTGCACCCACTCCCAGAACAATCAGCGCTGCAATGTAAAGAATTATTCCGGCAAAAACAATAGCAAGTGGCCAACCTTCCGGTTTAGTTGTCCCGGAAGCCAGACCCGTCACATTTGCCAGCAGCAAAGTGAGTACCAGCACCCCCAATATACTGCCAAAACTCCAACAGATTAATTTACGCCATTTGCGCGTCCGTAATGCCCCCCAGACTAAAAGGATTCCACCCACGAGTACCACCAGAAAGAGTTCCATTGGGATGAAATAATCACATCGAAATTCACCGCTGGCAATCGTTCCAATAATGGATGTCACGATGGTCACCAGGATTGGAAACCAAACCAGCACAGCCCCCACCACAACCATAATTTTTGTAAGAATATTTTTTTGATTCATCGCATCCTCCGGGCGGCTTATCTGAATTATTTGATTATACAAACAAAGATAAAAATATTGTAAAACAAATCATAAACAATCCAATCAAGGTTGTCCTTTACCAGATTCCCGGGATCCAACGGTAACGCACCCTTTTTGTATATTCCTTGTATCCCTCCAGTTCATCCTGCAGGCACCTGTCTTCAAGGCAGGTGCGGATTGCCAGCAGGATGATCGCAATAAACGCGGGAATCAATGCCCAACTTGAATCAAGCAGCACTGGTATTGCCAGGTTGGTGAACAAGGAACTCGCATAGCCGGGGTGCCGCACCAGACGGTAGGGACCGCTGGCAATCACCCTTTGACCTCTCTCCGCCTGAATGCGCACCATGCCGGAGAAGAAAGGGTTTTCCAGGAAGGCATATGTTCCCAGAGCGTACCCGATGATTAATGCCAGGATCGCTATGATTTTTAATGTCAGGCTGAAGGGATGTGACCAATTCCACAAGCGATCCATTCCAGCCACAACCAGGATGACAGCTCCCAAAATCATCAAAATGGGCGCCAGAATTTTATCAAATGATTTGGCATCCGCCTGTCGTAAGAATCGGGAACGTTCCACCAACAAATCAGGGTTCATGCGTGCTGCCAGCAGCCGGCTGATGGCAAAACCCAGTATGATGAACCCGGCATTTACCCAGGCTTCCCACCAATCCCACCGCCCCGAGATAAATATTGGAAGCAGGGGAAAAAGGACCATGACAATCAGAACCTGGATAATGGCATGTGGGGTCAATATTTTTGACGACTCTGTCATTTTTACCTCAATCACTTCATAATCACATATCCGGTTGAATTACAACCAGGATTCGCTTTTTTGCATACGTTTCCAACTCCCGGCGTGTAGGTGGCAGGGAGATGCCTTCTGCTTTCAATATTGCTCCCACCATGCGCGGATGGCGGCTCAGACGTGTCTCCAGGAAATCAGCAATTTGGATGGGATCCTCAATAATTTCCGCCGTTCCGCCAAACTTCCGGGACTTCACCTGAACCTTCACCTGCGGGTTGGATTTCAGGTTGCGTACCCAGTCTGCTTTCCCGCCCAGGGCGGAGGTAACATAGTACCTGCCATCTATTTCTTCATATTGAAGGGGTGTGACCCGTGGTTTGCCCGTCCGCCGCCCCCGGGTGGTCAGCAGTAAAATAATTTTTCCAACGAGTGGTCCCAACCCGATAACATAAGCCAGCCGGGGTGGAAAATGAATCAGCTTGAGGATATACCTTGGGGTTTTCTCAAATCCGGGCATCGTGACTTTCAATCCATGTTCCACATCTGGAGGATCTGTCACGAGTATACATCAATGCGTTCACCGGGCGTCAATTTCCAATGCCTGCCGGATATAGTATCGCAGCGCATCCAGGTTTACATCCGCAACGGATTTTATCTTCACATGGCGGGATACCTTGCCAACCCCCTGAAACAGGTGATAAGGATCATCAAATTCAGTGCCATGGGTAAATGACAGCGTGATATCCTTTTTCGTCGGACTGATTACAGCAATAATTTTCCTCACCTTATAAGCAGGAATTCCATAACTGATCATTTCCCTGGCTCCAGGTGCACATTCCTTCATCAACTCGCGTATCATTGCCACGACCGGATAAAAGCGGGGTAAAACACGGGCTTGTATGAATTCATCCACTGTCATCTCATTCATGCTGGATCGACCTCCAACTCAGGTTTTCCACGCCGGGTGGAATGGGGAATATACTTTTCCACCGGCTACATCCTGCCCACCCAGGGCAACTCCACGCCCGTCCTGGTACCCAGCCTTTCCATCAACTCACCGGTGTGTTGCTGCAAGTGGCGGAGGGTATAAATCAGCAGTTCCAGCCTGGTGAAGGGCAGCCACGAAAATCCTGACTCCGCTTCCAGATTCACTTTAGTGATTCTCTCCCCAACCACCTGCTGGCAAAAAGCCAGATATTCCAGTACCGTTTCCCGGTCATATGGGCTTCCAATTTTTGGAGGGCGGTGCGGCTCCCAGGGAACCTGCCCGAGGAATTGATATTCATGAATATGCTTATGCCAGGGTTTGAACGATTCCTCTGAATCTTCCAAATAGAGGTGGGTATAGAACAGGGCATGATAGGCAATATTCCAGAATTTCATTCGATCATCCGGACTGTTCCAGATGGATTCAGGACACCGGGTGATGGTCTCCTTGAGCATTTCCAATGCCGCCAGATATTGGGAAATGAACACTTCACGTAAATTCATAGCATCAACCTTTTCAGGAAATCAATCTTCTCATTCGACAATTCGCTCCCCGCGAATCAATGACCAATGGTTATGAATGATCTGCCAGCGCTGATGATTGCGCCGATAAACTTCCGTACAGTTCCAGGGAGTCCGGCTTAAAACAGATCCATCCGGGTTCAATCGTGTGGAGAGGAAGCGGTACACCAAAACTGCCACATCCCCCAGCACCCGGACAACCGGATCCACAAAATCCATTACATCGTAGAAAATTTTACCCTCCAGCTGCTTGTAAACGGCAGCCAGGGTGTCACGTCCATTGGTTCGTTGCTGCGTCCCCGGATCGAAATAGGTTACATCCGGGTCATATAATTCACAGAATCCCCAGGGATCACCCTTGCGCCAGCGCTCCATCGCCGCCGATTCCAGCGCCATCACCTCCCCCAGGATGCCCTCATGGGGTGCCGGTTTCTGACAAATCGGGAGGGGAATTTCGATCCTGCCGGGCAATTGGTGACTGATAAAAGACCAGTGCGAATGAACGATTTTCCAGCTTCCATTCCTGCGGAAGTACACCTCCGTTGTATTCCAGGGAGTTTTGGCAGCACTTCCATCCGGCAGATCCTTGCTGGAGTAGTAATTATAGGTCAGAACGGCAGCATCCCCCGCCATCACGGTTTTGGGGTCGATGAAATCGGAACCCTCATAGTGTACTTTTCCTTCAATGCCCTTCAGGAAGGCTGAATATTCCTCCAATCCACATAGGGGTTTGACAAGACTGGGATCAATATAAATGATATCTTCGGCGCTGATTTCCACCCAGCCCAACGGGTCGCCCGTACGCCAGCGTTCCATCGCACCCTGTTCCAATGAAAATATCTCCTGATTCATATTGCCAACCTTTTCGCAATCATCTGGATTCCCATATACTATTATGCACCAATCCTGTCCCCTGCCCACTCGCTGCGTAACAAGGAAAACAAAACCTGATCATTATAAATTCCATCCCGGCAATAATATTCCCGCAAAATTCCCTCTTTTTGAAAACCAAGCTTATGCAGCACACGCTGCGAGCGGACATTTTCCGTGTGGGTGGTGGCTTCGATCCGGTTCAGGTTCATTTTCTCAAAGCCAAATTGAATCAATGCCCGGATGGCTTCGGGCATTATTCCCCGCCCCCAATAATCGATCCATAAATCATAGCCAATTTCAGCGCGGCAGTGGTGTTGATCCCACCTGCAATAACCACATGTACCAATCAGGCAGCCTTC
>CALMHE010000115.1 GCA_937863865.1 uncultured Anaerolineaceae bacterium
GGTACGGAGAATATTTTATCCACCGAACCGGGCATGGGATTGGCATGGAAGGACATGAGTCTCCCTACATCTTCGGTGAAAACGGACAGAAGCTGGTGGAGGGAATGGCATACACGGTCGAACCAGGGATTTATCTGCCTGATCGGGGAGGGGTGCGGATAGAGGATAACCTGGTGGTGACTTCCACAGGTTGTGAGACATTAAGTGACCTGCCGCGCAAGCTGCTGACGGTCGGATAATCTGACCAAAAGGAATCATGAACCGAAACCTGGTGATTCTTGCAACCTCATTGTTTGCCTGGGGATTGGGAGAATGCCTGTTTTTCTTTTTCCAGCCCATTTACCTGGAACAATTGGGCGCAGATCCGGTGTTGATTGGCACCATTTTCGGTGCCATGGGATTTGCCATCATGGTTGCCCAGGTTCCAGCCGGTTATTTTGCTGACCGGATTGGACCGCGACCCATGATGTGGGGATCCTGGATCTTGGGGATGGTGGCTGTCATCATTATGGCAGCTGCCAATACACTGGGTATGTTTGTGGTTGGAGTGATCACCTATGGATTAAGCGGTTTTGCCGTTGCCCCCATGAACTCATACATCACCCGCGTGCGTGGCAGGATGAGTGCTGGTCGGGCATTGACCCTGGTTTCGGCTGCTTACAACCTTGGCGCTGTCTCCGGCCCATTACTCGGCGGGTTGATAGCCGAGCGTACAGGATTAAGGACGGTATACTGGGTTGCTGCTGGGGTTGTTACGGTATCCACATTGTTTGTATTTTTTATTCAAAATGCGGATGTGGAACACCATGAAGAAGAATATCACAAGGGCGAACTGTTTCATAATAAAAGATTCTTATCGCTGGCAGGTTTGGCATTCCTGACTGTCGTTGCTTTATACCTTGTAATCCCTCTGACACCCAATTATTTAAAAAATGTACAGGAATTAACGATCCAGCAAATTGGCTGGCTGGGCTCAATTGCCTGTCTTGGAAATGTGGTAATTTACCTTGCTTTGGGCAATTTAAAACCAGTCATTGGATTCCTGGCTGGTCAACCACTGATGATTATTTATGTGTTATTGATTTGGAAGGGAACTGCATTTTGGATGTATGGGCTGGGGTACTTCCTGGCAAGCGGATACCGGTTGACGCGTTCCATGCTCCTGGCAACTGCGAAGTCAGTAATCCATCCCGCGGATACCGGATTGGCATTCGGATTGTTGGAATCCGTCAATGGTCTGGGGGTTGTCCTGGCTCCTGCCATGGCGGGATTATTGTACGATCGAACTCCTGATCTGATGTACAAGGTTGGGTTGATTTTGATTGCCATCGTTGTTCTGGTAAATTTCCTGTCAATTCCACGGATGTTTTCCAGGAATTCAAAAAATATTGAGGTTTCATAATGGCATTGGAAATATTCAGCTTTATTCTGGGACCACTTGAAAATAACACCTTCATCCTGGTTGATTCCTCCACCCGTGAAGCTGTGGTCGTCGATCCAGCCTTGGGTATGCAGGGAGTGCTGCCAGTGATTAATCAAAATGGGTGGCGCATCAAGGCTGTCTGGTTGACACATGCCCATTTCGACCATACCAGTGGAATTATTGCTTTGAATCAATATTTAGGAACCGATTTGCCAGTTGGTTTGCATTCTGATGATTTGGTTTTGTACCATGAAGGAGGCGGGGCATCGGTTTTTGGATATGACCGTAAACCCGATCCGGAACCTGGTTTGTTTTTCGATCATGGGGATTTACTCAAGGTTGGCAGCGAGTCTTTGGAGGTCCGGCATACTCCCGGACATACTCCCGGACATGTAATTTTTTACAGTCGATCTGCGGGAGTGGTGCTGACGGGTGATTTAATCTTTGCCGGCAGTGTTGGACGGACGGATTTACCTGGTGGTAATTGGAAATCTTTATTGGAAAGCATTCATCATCAAGTGTTCACTCTGCCTGCGGAAACCAGAATTTTAAGTGGACATGGTGAAAATAGTTCGGTGGGAAAGGAATTAATCAGCAATCCTTTCCTTTAAAATAAACAGGTTCAAGCCAGGCATAATTAACCATTGAAGTTTGATTCGGTTATAATCCTTGAAATGCTTTAGCATCCTGAGGTGTATTTAATGAGAAATAAAGCCTGGATTGTGGTGATCATTGTAATCCTTGTGGTAGGAATATGTTGTTGTGCAGGGCTTATGATTACCGGAGCAGCTGTTATATGGTCAGTTAATGGTCCTGGTGAATTATTACCCAATATTGAATCGACTTCCTCCATACCATTTCCTTTTCAATCGACATCGACCAGCCCGGCAATACCCCGGAACCCAAATCAAAAAGAATTATCGGGGCAGGTTCCTGCTGAAGCCTATGAAACCCTTGAAATATTAAAAATATCCGAGGTTCCGGTCAATGATCCACGCGACCTGGCTGAACGGTTGAAAGGCATCAACGATATTCCGTTGACATTCGAATCCAACCATCCGAAACTTGGAGATCAAAGATGGTTTTGGGTTACAAATGTGGATACAAATGAGAACTTCCAGATCATTGCGAACCTGGAATATGTCACGGATCACGCCTATTTTTGGATTGAGGATGGCGGATCATTTACTGCAAGAGACGTGCAGCATTTAGCGAATACGTTTGAAACAAAAATTTACCCTACAACACGTGAATTCTTCGGCAGTGAATGGACACCTGGAGTAGATAATGACCCCCACCTCTATGTTCTGTTCGCTGGAAGCCTGGGTTATAACCTGGCGGGTTACTTTTCTTCTGCGGATGAAGTAAACCCGCTGGCACACCCGTATTCCAATGCCCACGAAATGTTTCTCCTGAACCTGGATAATGTTGGCTTGGGGGAGGAATACACCTATGGCGTCTTGACACATGAATTCCAACATATGATTCACTGGTACACCGATCGGAATGAGGAATCCTGGTTGAATGAAGGATTTTCTGAACTTGCCAGTTTATTGAATGGTTATGAGACCGGTGGATTTGATGTTCTATATATGATGCAACCGGATATGCAATTAACTGACTGGCCCAATGACCCTTATGCCACAGATCCTCATTATGGAGCCAGTTTATTATTTACAACTTATTTTTTGGACCGGTTTGGTGAAGAAGCGACCAAGGCGGTTGTTGCGCACCCCGAAAATGGAATGGACAGCATCGACGCGGTACTTAATACCTCGGGGGTAAAGGATTCAATTTCTGACCAACCAATTTCGGCTGATGATGTATTTGGTGACTGGGTGGTGACGAACTACTTGATGGACAGTGGGGTTGGAGACGGAAGATATGATTATTCCAATTATCCATCAGCTCCCCAAGCCGGGGACACGGAAAGATTGTCATCCTGTACATCCGATTGGTACAATCGAAGTGTTTTTCAATATGGAGTGGATTATATAGGTATCACATGCCGTGGAGATTATGAATTGGAATTTTCCGGTCAAACCACGGTGGGGGTAGTGCAGCCGGATGCTCACTCAGGCAAGTATGCCTTCTGGTCCAATAAAGGGGACGAATCGGACATGACATTAACCCGTGAATTTGATTTCTCCGGTGTCAGTGGACCGATCAAATTCAGTTATTGGACATGGTACGATTTGGAAAAGGATTACGATTACCTTTACCTGACAGCTTCGACGGATGGAGAAGCCTGGCAGATCATCACCAGCCCATCCTGTACGCTGGATAATCCTTCCGGAAACAGCTATGGTTGTGGTTATAACGGAACCTCTGAAGGCTGGGTGAAGGAGGAGGTCGATCTCTCTGAATATGCCGGAAAGAAAGTCCAGCTGCGGTTTGAATATGTCACGGATGCGGCAGTAAATGGAGAGGGATTATTGCTCGATGACCTTTCCATTGAAGCGATTGACTATGAAACAGATTTTGAAGATGGCGACAGCGGTTGGGTCGCGGATGGTTTTGTCCGCATGCAAAACAATCTGCCACAAACTTTCCGGGTTTCATTGATAAAATTCGGAGAGACCACGGAAGTGGAAACCTTGGAGTTGAATGATCTACAATCCATCTCAGTGCCAATTTCAATTGGCGGTGATGTACAAAAAGTTGTTCTGGTTGTAAGTGGAACCACCCGCTTTACCCGCCAGGAAGCAGTTTACAGGATCCGGTTTCTTAAATAGATTGATAATCCCATGAGGTGGAAGATGAATGAAGAACTTTTTACATCTGTAGAATCCCTTACATTCGATGATGTCCTGGTTGTTCCAGGATACAGTGAAATTCTGCCTTCACAGGTGGATATTCGGGCTCGGTTGACGGATAAGATTTCGCTCAACATTCCCCTCCTGTCCGCAGCGATGGATACGGTCACTGAGGCGCGTTTGGCAATCAGTTTGGCGCGGCAGGGTGGGCTGGGAATCCTGCACCGTAATCTCTCCCCGGAAGCACAGGCGAAGGAGGTGGAAATCGTCAAGCGCTCCGAATCCGGGATGATTTCAGATCCCATCACCCTGTCACCAACGGCAACTCTCAAGGACGCAGAAGCGATCATGGCACAATTCCACATCAGCGGGGTTCCCATTGTGAATGAACACACCGGAATGCTGGTGGGAATCCTTACAAACCGGGATATTCGATTTACAACACCTGAAGATCAATCCCGCCCTGTCAGTGATTTTATGACCCATGATCACCTGGTTACAGCACCCACCCACACCACATTGGATGAAGCCAAGTTAATCCTGCAAAAGCACCGGATTGAAAAATTACTCCTTGTGGATGGGCAGGGTCACCTGACTGGTTTGATAACTGTTAAGGACATCCAAAAAAAGCAGGAGTATCCGAATGCTGCCCTGGATGATAAAGGCAGACTGCTGGTGGGGGCGGCTGTTGGTGTGGGACCTGATCTTGAAGATCGTTTGGATCGGATGGTAGCCAGGGGATTGGATATTGTTGCTGTGGATACTGCGCATGGACATACGGCGGGTGTCATCCGGGCAATTCAAAAGATCAAGCACAACTGGCCAGATTTGCCTGTAATTGGGGGAAATGTGGTGACAGAAGAAGGAACGGAAGCCTTAAGAAAAGCCGGCGCGGATGTCATCAAGGTGGGCGTCGGAGCAGGTTCCATCTGTACAACCCGGATCGTTGCAGGGGCGGGTATGCCACAACTCTCCGCAATCTATGAATGTGCAAAGGCTGCACATCGATATGGTGCAACCATCATTGCTGACGGTGGGATTAAATACAGTGGTGATATTGTTAAAGCCATTGTTGCCGGGGCGGACCTGGTGATGTTGGGCAGCATGCTGGCGGGGTTGGAGGAATCACCGGGTGAGGTTATCCTTTATGAAGGACGCCAATATAAATCATATCGGGGCATGGGCAGCCTGGGTGCCATGCAGGGGTATGGAAAAGATCGTTATGGGACCGGGCAAACCACTGGCGGTAAACTTGTTCCGGAAGGGGTGGAAGGCATGGTGCCTTATAAGGGAAGGCTTGCCGAGTATGTATACCAGCTGGTGGGTGGACTACGGTCCGGTATGGGTTACGCGGGTGCAGCCACCTTGCAGGATTTGCGTGAGAATACAATATTAACCCGGATTACCAATGCGGGTCTGATTGAAAGCCATGCCCATGATGTGGTCGTCACCCGGGAGGCACCCAATTATCGACGGAACGAATAAATCAAGCCTGTGAGGGTGGAGTAGGGTGGCGGAGATTATCAAGCTCCGCTTCCAATTCAGCGCGCCTTTCACTCATGGCTGTGCCAATTTCTGTCTTGATATTTTCGATAAAACCGCAAATTTTTTTCCTGAGAACTGGACCAGACGAAGGTGTTAAAATCAAACCGAGAACTCCCCCCAGGGCGGCGCCGCTGATCAATCCCAAAAGAAACATGATAAATTTACGCATATCAAACTCCTTCTTTTTTCAACGAGGAAGGTTTATTGGAAAGATGAAGAACCTGAAATACCACCGGAGCGAAACCAGTCATCCAAAAACCGGTTAAACCATAACGAATGTAACGCAGGCATAACGCCAGGACATTTTCCCCATCCGGCAGAATCATACCCAATCCAAACCAGATGATGATCATACCTGCCATACCAAGCAGGTACCGCAGGATGCGTTTCCATGGTTCGCCGCCGGCATCATATACGCCAAATTTTTTATTGTAAAAAATTAAGCCCGCCAGTGTACCAAACAGAGTCCCTGAGATGCTGATAATCCCACTTAATTCAAAAGGTGCTGGTGTCGTTTGGTGGGCGGCAGCCAGGGCATTGGTCATCCACTCTTCCGGCATCACCCAGTTTTT
>CALMHE010000116.1 GCA_937863865.1 uncultured Anaerolineaceae bacterium
GCCATGGAGGATGTCGCTATCGTGATCGCCTCGCGCGAGGCGCCCGGCGCGGTGCGCTACAACGAACCGGAATACCGCCACCTGACTGGCAGGGTTTTCAATTGGTTGGTGCGCACCCTGGCACTGCCCGGCATCCAGGATTCGCAGTGCGGTTTCAAGTGCTTCCGGAGGGATGCGGCGGAAGCCCTCTTTCCCCACCAGACCATCATGGGCTGGTCTTTCGACGTGGAGCTGCTCTTCATTGCCCGCCGGCTGGGGTACGCCATCGTGGAACTGCCCATCCCGTGGTATTTCAACCCGGACAGCCGGGTGAAGGTGCTGCGCGATTCCTGGCGCATGCTGCGGGATTTGCTTGCCATCCGCCGCAATGGCAGGCGGGGGGTGTATCCAAAGTGAGCCGCTTTCCACCGCCGGGGCTGGAACGTGAGCATGCCCTTTGGGGGAATGGAGCGGGTCTGGTTGCCGGTCTGGATGAAGCCGGGCGCGGCGCCTGGGCAGGTCCGGTGGCAGCGGCAGCAGTGGTGCTGCCGGCGGGGGAGGATGACGCCCTCTGCAGCCGGCTGGCGGGAGTGCGTGATTCCAAACTGATGACCCACCTCCAGCGGATGCGCTGGGCGGAGGTGATCCGGTTGGAGGCGCTGGAATGGGCAGTGGGCTGGGCATCAGCAGAAGAGATTGATGAAATGGGGATCCTGCCCGCCACGCGCCTGGCAATGCAGCGGGCTTTGGAGCAGCTGGCAGCCCATCCCCATCATTTGTTGATTGACGCCCTGCGCCTGCCGGCGGTTGACCTGCCGCAAACCCCGCTGGTGCACGGTGACCGGATTTGCCTGTCGATTGCGGCGGCTTCAGTGCTGGCAAAAACCTGCCGTGATGCGCGGCTGGTGGAACTGGATGCCCAGCTGCCGGGTTACGGTCTGGCGAGACACAAGGGCTACGGCACCGCCATCCATCGCGCCGCACTGGAGAAGCTGGGTCCAACCCCCCAGCATCGCCGTTCGTACGCCCCAGTCCGCGCAGTATTGTAGACCGGGCTGCGGGTTGAAATGGCACCCCTGCCTGACTTGTCAGGCGGGAGGTAATTTTCGGTTTTTATGAGATTCAGGATGGGCGTAAAAATCAGCCCTTCTTCCTCCGGCGGCGGTAGGGAATCTCCCGCAAGGATGTCGAGGCGGGGATTTTCAACCAGTAATATCCCGCCACCGAAGCTGTCATGTTTAACCATGCCAGCCAGATTGCCGTTGCCTGCTGGACGGGGGTGACGCCGGGCTGCAGGGTCAGGCGGGAGATGATCCCGTTGATCTCATCCCGCAGCCGTTCATCATGGATGCCAGCGACCAACTCCATCAGCGGGGTGGTTTCAGTTTCAATTCCGGACATCTCCGTCAAAACCCCCTGGTAGCATTCCACCGTCCGCTGCATGATCTTCTCCCAATCCAGCTCCTGCACCCGGCTGCGGCAGGCTTCGCACATCTGTTGGTATGCCGGGGCGGGCAGTTCGCAAATATGCTGCACCACTCCGGCAAATTCCTGCGGGCTGGCGTCCTTCGGCAGGCGGCAGCCGGTGGAACCATCCACCAGTTCGTCCACCGTCTCGTTGGATAATCCCACGACCGGCGTGCCGGAAGCCAGAGCCTCAATCACCACCAGCGATTGCACCTCCATTTTGGATGCCGAGACAAACACATGGGTTTTTTCCAGGTGTTGGACAATTTGCTCCTGGGAACATTGCCCGGCAAATGTTACCTGTAGATGATGGCTGTCAACAACCCTTTTTAATTCATCCAGGTAGTCCGCCACCAGCGGCTCTCCGATGAGTGTCAAATGATATCCGGCGGGCAGGCAGCGCATCACCTCAAGCAGGAATGCCTGGTTTTTACGCTTGCTGAGGAAGCCGGTGAATAAAAGTTCTTTAACCTCCGCCGCCGGGTTGGCAAAGGCGCAGGACTGGAACATTCCCAGATTGCGCCCATTGGGAATCATGAAAATGCGCCCGCTGTAACCAAAGTTACGCACCTCTTCAACAGCGGTCTGATTCAAACCCACCACGGCATCGCAGTTGGAGTAGAAATCCAGCAGATATTGCTCGGCAACAGCTTCACTGATGGGACCGATCTTCAGGGGGGAGACCTCGCCGGCGCCAAAATCGAGGGCGCGGCTGGGCAGGATATGCGCGGTGTAAAACACCGGCACCCGGTTGAGCTTTGCCCAGAGCTGCCCCATCACACCCAGCAGGGCGGGATCGTGGATGTGAATCACATCCGGGTGGAATTCATCAAGGAATTTGAAGATGCGGTGGACATGGATGCCCGAAAGCAGCGGCATGGAGAGGTTGCCCTGGCGAACAGCCTGCACCTCGAAACGCCGGAAACCGTCGGGGTCTTCCACCAGGCGGGTGGTTTCACCCGGGCAAAGCATCACCACGGGGTGGGTGCGGGAAAACCAGCGCGCCATCTCATATGCCACGCGGCCTTCGCCGCCGCCATCGCCTTCCATAAAGATGGAGATGAAGAGAATTTTGAGTGAAGGGTTCATTGGATGAATTTTACATGCAATTCGACTGGATCAGAAGGGAGGATTGGTCGGACCGCCTGCCAAAATTCAACCCCAGGGGAGTGGTGCCATGCAGGCTGGTCAAAATGAGTCTGCCCCCCATGGACGCCCAATCCTCCTTCAGCATGAATTCCATGAAACACCCCCAACCCCTTGACAAACCGGTTCCAAACCCTCATAATAATAGAACAAGATTTCTATATTATGACCCGCCTGCTTTTTCTCCCCAATTGCCAGACCTTTCTGCTGCTGGATACTTCCCTGCCGCCGGCGACGCTTGCGGCAGCAGTCGATTCCGGCATCTGGAAGCCGCCCCCGCCCTTTGATGCCGATCCCCAGCCGCTGCAGGCACTCAACCTCGACTGGGTGGTGATCATCTTTCCCGCGGCTCCAATCGATGCCCCGCCAGCAGCAGGCGGCATCTCCCCGCGCCAGCTGCAGGTGCTGCAAGCCCTGACGGAGGGTTTGACCACCAAGGAGATTGCCCACCGGCTGGGGCTTTCAGTGCGCACCGTGCGCTGGCATATCACCGCCCTCAAGGAGCGCTTCGGGGCGCGCACCCGCGAGCAGTCCATCAGCCGGGCTGCCGCCCTGGGTCTCACCCGGCACCGCCGCAAGCCGCCCCTGGCGGATGGCTGATGCAGGCGGTCCCCCTCACCGCTTGGGAAATTTCACCAGGTCGGGTTCCGGCATATACGATTTGCGCAGCCTGACGGGCTGGTTGGTTTTCTTCAGCAGGCGCAGGTTGAGCATCTCCACCAGCACTGAAAAGCCCATTGCAAAGTAAATGTAGCCCTTGGGGATGTGCTGGTGCAGCCCCTCCACAATCAACGTGAAGCCGATCATCAGCAGGAAAGCGAGCGCCAGCATCTTGATGGTGGGGTGATTCTCCACGAATGTGCTCAACGGACCGGACGCCCAGATCATTACACCCGCCGCCAGCACCACGGCAATGATCATGATCACCAGTTCGTCCACCATCCCCACCGCAGTGATCACTGAATCGAGCGAGAAGACCATGTCCAGTAGCATCACCTGCAGAATGACACTGGCGAAGGTTGCCTTCACCCGCGCAGAGGAGCGCCCCTCCTGCCCCTCCAGCTTTTGGTGAATTTCGTGGGTGGCTTTATAGAGCAGGAACAACCCCCCCAGGATGAGGATGACATCCCTGCCGGAGATGGTGAACCGGGAAATGTTGAACAGGGGCTGTTTCAGCCCAATCACCCAGGAGAGGGAGAGCAGCAGCAGGCAGCGGGTGATGACCGCCAGGCTGATGCCGGTGCGCCGGGCTCTGGTCTGCTGTTCCGGGGGCAGCTTGCCGGCAAGGATGGAGATGAAGATGACATTATCCACCCCCAGCACCAGCTCCAGTGCCACCAGGGTGATGAGGGCGATCCAGGTTTTTGGGTCGGTGATCCAGTCCATGGGGTTGCTCCAATTGAAGGGATAAGAACATGGGATATGATATAT
>CALMHE010000117.1 GCA_937863865.1 uncultured Anaerolineaceae bacterium
AATATCGATTCATATGATAAGCCTGATCATATTTTTTTCGGTAATCCATATCCCTGCGCCACTTCCGCTTCAGACGGATCTCATCATCTGTCAGGTAAACAACCTTGATCGAAACCAGATCCGCCACCTCTGGCAGGAGGAAAGGGAAATTTCCTTCAATTAAAATTATGTCAGCCGGTTCAACCATCAAAGGAATACCCCCAGATTTTAACTTTCCCTCCAAGTCATGGCTGGATGTGGCAGCAATAAAATCATATCTGGGGGTTGTAATTTTTTCTCCAGCCAGAATGTCTTTCAGGCAGGATAAAAATAATTCTAAATGTAACGCCTCCCTCCCCAACGAATCAATTCCGTGTGCTTCCCGGTAATCCCGATCCTTAAGGAAATTATCCATCTCAATTGTGGTCACCGATTTTTGCGCGCCCTTGAACCGTTGCAACAGACGCGCAACGATTTCGGTTTTTCCAGCAGCGGTTGGACCTGCAATGCCCAGTAAAACCGACTTTCCTTGCAGGGTAGCCAGTTTTTGAACACAGTCCATAAAAAATTGATCCAAATATACATTGGCTTCCTTAAATTCCTTATAACCAATCGCCTCTGCACATTTAAATTGATTTTGACGGGGTTCAAACCGGCAATACGGTTCACCGCCCAGGTGTTCCATTACTGCCTGAGTGAAATAAGTTGTCCGGTGTAAAAAATAAAATCCCCGGATATCAAAGTAAAAATGTTGATTAATCCAATCGACAGGATATGCCCCTGTCACCAGACCCACAAAGAGCATCCGGGTCAGGTGAATGATGGAATCATCCAGAACAATTTTGGAACCTGAATGAGGTTTCAATTGAATGGATTGATAGTATTCAAGGCTGTTGACCAGGCATTCGATTTCACTCATTCCATCCAACAGGATTGAATCCCATCCTTGTTCGGGAATTATGTTCTCGAGAGCGTCACAAAATTCCATATTTTCCAGGACGGAGATGCCCGGATTAATGGATTTCATTTCCTCATAAAGGAGTTTGGAAAAATTAAATCGATCCAGCAGATTGACAGTCATTGTGATTCCCATCTTTTCATGCTCCGAATTTTGCCACCCCACCTGCATGTGCCAAAGCCAGGGGCATCACATGTTGGGCTGATATGATTCCCAGGCTCCCTGACCGGCAAATTGTCTCACCAAACATAGAAATACCATTGGAGCGTGCATATCTGGAATATAGGAGGAGAGGTACCGGGTGCCAGCTATGGGATTTCATCACTGCCGGGGAGGAATGATCTCCACCGATCATAATCACATCCGGATTTAACGCCATCAGACGGGGAAGTTGGGCATCAAACTCTTCAATCGCCGCCATAAACTGCTCGCCAAAGGCATCGCGGAAATCGGCGAAGGTGGCGTGCCCGTCGTCAAGATCGATGAAAAACTCGGTCTGAAAAACGAAACCTATCGCACGCTTCCGATCCTGCGGTCGGACGGAACATCGCTTTACGCGACCAAGGATATCCCGCTGGCGGTGATGAAATTCAACGAGTACGACCTTGAAAAATCCATTTACGTCGTGGATGTGCGCCAGACGCTGCACATCAAACAGTTCCGGAAAATCCTTGAGCTGATGGGATATCCCTGGGCGGATAGAATCCATCACCTGGCATACGAAATTGTGAACCTGCCCGGGAATGTGACCATGTCTTCACGCGAGGGCACGGTGGTGCTGCTGGACGATCTAATCCGGGAAGCAACGCGGCGCGCGATGGATGTGGTG
>CALMHE010000118.1 GCA_937863865.1 uncultured Anaerolineaceae bacterium
CTCCACGGCAGCGACATCCTGGGGTAAATTCACCAGCTTCAGCAGGTTGCGCAGCCGCAGCCGGTATCCATCGGCATTCCCTTTGGATGGATCGGTATCCAGATACACGCTGAGGACAGGAGAGGCGGCTGAAAAATCAACCAGTTCCCGCAGATCATGTTCAGTAAACATTGCAACCTCCGAACTGAAATGGAATGAAACGAACCAGTTTCGCCTTAGGGGCGTTTTGCGAGTGTGACTGAAACCTCCTTTCTTTCACCAGCCCGCAATATGGTAAGCACCACCGTATCACCGGGATGCTTTTGGGTGAGAAGATATGTGAGCATATCACCAAAGACAAGGACAGGCTGTTGGTCAACAGCCACGATCAAATCACCTCCGGCATATAGACCGGTAATCTTCGTTGGAGTGCTGCCTGCCCGGATGCCCGCTTTTGCGGCGGGACCATTGGCTGCCACTCCCAATACATAGGCGCCGGTATATTCGGATAACCCAAGCGCTTCCTGTTCAACCAATGACATTTGTTCACGACTGGTGATGCCGATATAGGGGTAGTCGTAATAACCCTGGTCAATCAGGGCAGGCACCACAATCCGAACGATGGATACCGAGACGGCAAACCCGACCCCGCTGTTCACCGGTTCTTCGTAGGAATTGACAGCTTCTGTATAAATGGCACGATTTACTCCAATCACTTCCCCGCTGAGGTTGAGAAGAGGTCCACCAGAGTTGCCCGGGTTAATGGCGGCATCCGTCTGAATCATATCGCCCGCCGAAAAGTAATTGCCACCATCCGCCAATCGCAGGGATTCAAGAACCCTGCCCTTTGCGGAGATGATTCCGACGGTCATTGTGCTGGAGAATCCAAACGGGTTGCCGATGGCAACCACGGTCTGACCGACGCGGATTTGTGCAGGATCACCCAGCGGCAATGGCTTCAATTCATCCGGCAGGGATTTCAATGCAAGAACCGCCAGGTCGGAATCGAGATCTGTGCCGATCACTTCTGCATGCGTTTTAAATCCGGAGGGGAAGTCGACTTCCAGGTCATCAGCCCCCTTAACTACGTGATAATTGGTGACAATATGTCCGGCGGTGTCAAACACAAAACCGGAGCCTTCACTTCCGGCGGTTGTACTGAAATTCCGAATGGTCACCACACCGGGATTCACGTTTTCATAAAGTGTTGTCAAAACAACATCCCGCTCATGAAGATCTCCCGGGTCAGCTCCAGGGATGAGTATGGTCTGGCTGGGTGCATCATAGGTGGGAATCGACCGGACCGTTGGGGTTGGGATGGTCGTTTGACCTGCACTGAACTGACAGGCAAGGGTGGTTAAAAGGATGATGGAAAGCCCGATCCCGATAAAAACCCTCTTCATAAGTTATCCACCTTTCCAATGATGAATTGATAAAATGGCAGGCTTATAGTGCCCGCAAATCTTCAAATAATTTCCTCTGATGTTCGTTTAGTTGGCGCGGCAGCTGAACCTTCAACCGGACGTAAAGATCGCCATAATGTTTGGGATCTCTCAGATGAGGCATGCCCCGTCCAGCCAGGCGGAAGGTCTGCCCGGGTTGGGTTCCAGCCGGGATGGTCAACATGACCTTCCCGGAGGGCGTATCCACATGAATTTGCCCGCCAAGGACAGCGGTAAAAAGATCGGATGTGGCTTCCGTATAAAGGTCGTCTCCTTTTCTTTCATACCTTGCATCCTTTGACACATCAATGACCAGAAACAAATCTGCGCTCTCAGCTCCGGTTCCCGTTGGGACGCGCACCTTTGTGCCGGTGCGGGCTCCAGCCGGGATTTTTACCTGGATGCGCTGGTTTTCCATTTGGAGAACTCGTTCACAGCCTTTATAAGCTTCCGGGAGGCTGATTGTGACCGGCTGCTCAAATGCCGGGCGCCGGGTGACGGTCCGCCCACCTGTACGGCTGCGCCTGGTTGTTCCAGTTGGCATGCCTCCAAAAATTGTATAAAAGAAATCGGAAAAACTGCCAAATATGTCCTCAAAATTTTCCGGTCTTGCCCCGCCGGGAGTTTGGGTAAACCAGGGCTCCCAGTTGAAATTACCCGGTGCTCCGCCGGATTGCTGCCAGCGTGAGTAGGAATCACCCAATTGATCATATCGGCTGCGTTTTTGAGAGTCACTCAAAACCTCATAAGCCTCATTGATTTCCTTAAAACGTTCTTCAGCCTGCTTGTCTCCCGGATTGCGATCGGGGTGATACTTCAATGCAAGTTTACGGAATGCTTTGCGGATTTCTTCTTCAGAAGCTTTTCGATTGACCCCAAGTACCTGATAATAATCCTTATACTCCATACATTGATTGTATGCCGATGGGATACCCAAAGTCAAGTGAAAAATCGGTGATCTTATAGAATTCTTACAAGATAATTCTGATTGACTCCACACTTTTGTTAGTTTGATTTAATTGGCTCTCCAGGATCATCCCTCAAGCCGATTCATGCTATCATATTTACATGAAACCCATGCAGGACCGTATCCTGATTGTTGAAAGTGATCCCATCATCAGTGATCTGATCAGCCGCCAGACGCTGCAATCAGCCGGTTATCAAACCTTTGTGGTGACCGATGGCTCGTCAGCCATTGCCCGCGCAATGCAGCTTGCGCCGGATGTGATCATCACCAATCTACATACCCCCGGTTTGAGTGGCAAGGATCTGCTGGTGGCACTCTCCTCCCAGCGGATGGATATCCCGGTCATCGTTGTGGCTTCGCCGGGTATGGAGGCGGATGTAATTCAGGCTTTCCGCCTGGGGGCGGCTGATTACCTGTTGCTGCCCTTACGGGAAGCGGAGGTTTTACAGGCAGTCGAACGGATTCTGCGGCAGGTTCATGAGCGGAGGGATCGCGAACGCCTGGAACGCCAGTTACAAAAAACCAACCAGGAATTACAACAACGTGTACGGGAATTGACTGCCATTTTTTCCATTGGCAAGGCGGTCACTTCAATTACTGATCAGGGTTACCTGTTTGACAAAATTTTGGAAGGGGCGGTAAATGTCACTCAGGCGGATATGGGCTGGCTGATGTTAAAAGACGAATCCAGCAATAATTATTTGCTGGTGGGTCAAAATGGCTTGCCGCCGGCGATGGCTGCCCGTATCAACCAGCCATGGGAGGACGGGATCAGCTCGCTGGTCGCCATATCCGGTGAGTCGCTGAGTCTTCACGGTGATCCGGTCAAGCGTTTTAAAATCTCTGCATTGGGACAGGCAGTGTTGATTGTGCCGGTAAAGGTCATCAAGCAGGTGATGGGTCTGCTGGTCATGGTTCGGCGGCAGGCGGTTGCATTTTCTGCAAGCGAGCAGAATTTGTTGGAAGCGGTGGCAGATTATGCATCCATCTCCCTGGTTAACGCCCGGCTTTTCCGGGTTGTGGAACAGCGGGCGAGGGCACAGCAAATCGCGGCTGAAAATGCTTTGTTAAATGAAAAAATCACTGAAACCCTCTTGGAATCAGTATTGCGGGAATTACAGGTGCAGCTTTCATCCGTCCAGGCAGCTCTGGATGGATTAAGTCGTGATACAACCCGTAGTTTGAATCTAAACCGGAGAAAACATATCCATAACCTGCAGTCCACCGCCGGCACATTGGGTGATCTCAGTATGGGAATTAAAAATGCCTTGAATGGAATGCGATTGACTCACAAAGGGGAATCCAATCTGGCAGATTTATTGGGGGAAGCAGTAAACCGTTTTGCAGAAATAGCCCGGAAAAACAAGGTCGCCATGATTGCGAAAATTCCGTCAGCGCCTGTCATGGTACCGGGAACACCTGCCCAATTGGTCCAGGTACTGGATGGGCTGCTTTCCAATGCCACCAAGTTCAGCCTACCCGGTGGAAGGGTATTGGTTCAACTGGAAACCACTCCCGACCGACAGGCTCAGGTAATGGTGGTGGACACCGGACCAGGTTTACAACAGGGGGATCCTGCCGCAATTTTTGAACCTCAAGCGACCGATTCAATGCCGTCAGCGTCGCACTTTGGTGGTTTGGGAATTAGTCTGCCACTGGTAAAGCAAATTATTACCAGCCTGGGGGGGAAAATATGGGCGGAAAGCCGCAAGGGTCAGGGGACATGTATTTATTTTGTACTCCCATTATTAAAATAATCAACGGCAATTTTCAACTGCCATTGGCAGAATTAACTCGATCGTCCCGCCCGTGTATGGGAAAGCCTGCTTAATCAACCCCTTTTGGTATCCTTCTTGCAGCTTGTTTTTCAAAAATTAGCGGATTGTGAGACGCTTGACGCGCTCCGGAGGTTATGCTACTATCATTAAAATGTTAAGAGTTGCGGATCGTCTCAAATTAAAATTTGACAATCTGGTTGTCAAAAAACGCCCGCCCGTGATGGGGGCATTCTGCACGTTTTTGAGGAGAAAAATTCGCCATGTCAAGAAAATTCATTATTCTAATCATTGTTGTCATTCTCGGAAGTATCCTGCTTTCTGGCTGCAAGCTCTCGGCTTCCAAGGCGCCGGCTGCCACGCCAACCGTTGAACTGTCTTTTCCCACCAATCCTGCTCCCGGCACGGCAGTGGTCCAGGGCAATACACCTGTGGTTGTACCTGCCTTGGCTACGCCGACCATTTCAGTGATCATCAATACCCCGGTTGCTGCCACACCCATCCCGACCCTGGGTGTTTTTCCCACCCCGGTGCGTCCTGAAACGTATACTGTGCAGGCATACGAAAGCTATTATTGCCTGGCGCGCCGCTTCAACCTGGACCCTGAAGGCTTGATGGCAGCAAACGGGAACGTTGAACTGTATCCCGGGACAGTCTTGAAAATCCCCGCCACTGGAACCTGGACATTAGGTGACCGCTTCCTGAAAGCACATCCTGCCAATTACACTGTCAAATCCGGTGATACTATTTACCGGATTGCCTGCGTGGAGTTTGGCGATGTCGACCCGATGAATATTGCCCTTGCCAACAACCTTGCTGCTCCCGCATATAAACTAACGGTCGGACAGGTACTTCAGATTCCGTAAGGATAAATAGAATCGGTTAAATTGTATTACCCGGGTCGAGGTTGTCTCCGGGCGTGATTCCTGCGCCTGGCAAAAACCCGACCCGGTCGTCATTTCTCAACGAGGGAAAATGGCAGATAACAAACCGGGATTTCAAGTCATTGAACATGAAAAAATATATCAGGGGCGGGCATTTAATGTATCCCGCTTGTTGGTCAAAACCCCGAATGGTGAAGCACGCCATTATGACCTGGTGGATCACCCTGATTCCATCTCGATTGTGCCGGTGGATGAGGAGGGTTGCATCTGGTTTGTTCGACAATGGCGCCTGGGTGTCGATGGTGACCTGTTGGAATTGCCGGCGGGCGTATTGGAACCTGGCGAGGAGCCACTCCCGGGTGCGGAGCGTGAAATCCGTGAGGAAACCGGGATGGCAGCCAATGAGATGACCATTCTGGGCAGCTATTATCTGACGCCTGGTTATTGCAATGAATATATGACGGTTTTCCTGGCGCGGGATTTATATCCGGATCCATTGGATATGGATTCAGATGAATACATTGACCTGGTGAAAATACCCTTTCAAAAAGCCTTCGAGATGGCGGAACAGGGGCAATTTTATGATTCCAAAACCCTGGCAGCCCTGTTTCTTGCCCGTCCTCGATTATTAGGATAAACCAAGGATGAATTAGAGATTCTTCACTTGAATTAGTGACCTATATAACTTACCCTAAGAGGCTGAAGTCGACTAAACTCATATGGATGAAAAAGGAAAGAAGCATCAGGCGTCTACATAACTGAGGGAGGCAGTTATGCCACCCTGGGGTGGTATGGACGTTGTTTTCATAACCAACCACGAATGGAGTGTTAAATATGAAACGAGAAAAAGTTACGATTGATGCCAATGAAGCTGTAGCTTACGTGGCATACCGGCTGAATGAAGTGATTGCCATTTATCCAATCACTCCCTCGTCCGCAATGGGCGAGTATGCTGATGCCTGGTCCGCCAGCCGCATCCCCAATCTTTGGGGAACCGTGCCCCTGGTTGCGGAACTGCAATCCGAAGGTGGAGCTGCCGGGGCGGTTCATGGTGCCCTGCAGACCGGTTCAATGACCACCACTTTCACCGCCTCACAGGGCTTGTTGTTGATGATCCCCAATATGTACAAAATCGCCGGCGAATTGACTCCGGCGGTATTTCACGTTTCCGCCCGCACGGTAGCCACCCATGCGCTGTCGATTTTTGGCGATCACTCGGATGTGATGGCTACCCGGCAGACCGGCTGGGCTTTGCTGGCTTCACGCTCCTGCCAGGAAGCGCATGACATGGCCTTAATTGCGCAAGCGGCAACACTCGAATCACGCATTCCTCTTTTGCACTTCTTCGACGGTTTTCGCACCTCCAGCGAGGTGAACAAGGTCGAATACGTCACGGAAGATGATATGCACGCAATGATCGACCAAAAGTTGATCAGCCAGCACCGCGCCCGCGCTCTCAATCCCGAAAAACCCGTGCTGCGCGGCACAGCCATGAATCCGGATGTGTTCTTCCAGGCTCGTGAAACGATCAATCCTTTCTATCACGCATGCGCGTCCATCGTTCAAAAGTCGATGGATAAATTCGCAAAAGTAGTCGGCCGCCAGTATCATCTGTTCGATTATGCTGGCGCTCCTGATGCCGAATACGTGATTATTTCCATGGCATCCGGCGCAGAAACGGTCGAGGAAACTGCCCTTTACC
>CALMHE010000119.1 GCA_937863865.1 uncultured Anaerolineaceae bacterium
GGTTCATATTTCTCAGGCAGCCGAGTTTGTTTACTCCAATCCGGAAGGTTTGGGGGCGGAAATTTCACAGGGAGGATCCAATGTTTCCGGTGGGCAAAAACAGAGATTATCCATCGCCCGGGCATTGGTAAAACGCGCCCCTATCTATATATTCGATGACAGTTTTTCTGCATTGGATTTTAAAACAGACTCAGCCCTCCGCAAGGCACTTAAAGAGCATACCAGCAACTCAACATTGTTTATTGTCACCCAACGGGTTTCCACCATCATGCAAGCTGATCAAATCATCGTTCTTGATGACGGCATGATCGTCGGACAAGGCATTCATTCCGATTTGATGAGAAATTGCCAGACATACAGAGAGATTGCGCTTTCACAATTGAGTATGGAGGAATTATCATGACCACCCAGCAGAATTCATCCTCCAATCGAACAACCCCTCCTCGAGGTCCCATGGGTCATGGAGGACCATTCGGTGGTGGTCCCCGTCGATTCATGAAAGGTGAAAAACCTCGTGATTTTAAAGGCACGATGGGTAAATTAATTCAATATTTGCGTGCTTTCCAATGGTCCATTCTGGTTGTGATGATCTTCGCAGCAGCATCCACGGTATTTAATATTGTTGGACCGAAAATTCTGGGGAAGGCAACCACGCGACTCTTTGAAGGAGTCATGGCGCAAATAACCGGATCTGGTACAGGGATTGATTTCACATATATCGGGAACATACTTGTAACCGTTGCAATCCTTTATCTGTTCTCCTCCATCTTTGGCTATATCCAGGGTTGGATCATGTCAAGTGTCTCAGCCAGGCTCACCTACCGGTTCCGCAAGGAGATTGCTGAAAAAATCAATCGCATGCCATTGAAATACTTCGATGGTACAAACCATGGGGAAATCCTTTCCCGAGTTACAAATGATGTGGATACCATCAGCCAGACTCTTAATCAAAGCATGACGCAAATCATTACATCGGTTGTCACGGTTGTGGGTGTATTAATCATGATGCTTTCCATCAGCTGGCAGATGACATTGGCAGCATTGATTGTCATTCCATTATCCATCCTGGTGACAGGTCTTGTTATCGGCAAATCCCAAAAATACTTCAAGCAACAGCAGGACTACCTCGGTCATGTCAACGGACATGTGGAAGAAATGTTTGGTGGACATATCGTCATGAAGGCTTTTAATGGTGAAGAAAAAAGCATAGCCAAATTCAATGGCTATAATGACACCTTGTATAGTTCTGCCTGGAAATCACAATTTTTATCCGGTCTGATGATGCCGGTTATGGGTTTCATCGGCAATCTGGGATATGTGGTGGTTGTCATCATCGGCGGCACCTTGGCAATTCGTAATCTTGTGACGGTTGGGGATATCCAGGCATTTATTCAGTATGTGCGCTCATTTACCCAGCCCATCTCCCAGTTGGCGAATATCACAAATGTATTGCAACAAACCGCTGCTGCCGCCGAACGTGTCTTTGCTTTTCTCAATGAATCAGAAGAAATTGCTGAGATTGAAAATCCGGTCATCCTCCCAAGGATTAAGGGGGAAGTTGAATTCCGACAGGTGAAATTTGGTTATGATCCCGAAAAAATGGTTATCAAGAATTTTTCAGCTAAAATTCACCCCGGTCAAAAGATCGCACTTGTTGGT
>CALMHE010000120.1 GCA_937863865.1 uncultured Anaerolineaceae bacterium
GCAATATTGTCATCATCGACAGGCAAATTTCCCGCTACCATGCACGGATAACCCCCACTCCCGAGGGCATTCTGCTGGAGGATCTGGGGAGTAAAAACGGTACTTATGTCAATGGTGACCTTTTAGGTGAACCCTGTTATTTAAAAGATGGCGACCAGGTGCAGGTTGCCTTGATCCAGCACTTCACCTACCTGAGCTCCGACGCCACCATGCCATTGGATGGAATGCTCATTCCCACACCCGCAATCCACCCCGGATTGATTTTGGATGAACGGTCCCGCCGGGTTTGGGTGGGCGGGCAGGAACTCATCCCCCCCCTCTCAGCTCCCCAATTTAGATTATTACAAATCCTTTACAAACACCCCAACCAGGTGGTCAGCCGGATTGACCTGGTGGATGCCGTATGGAAGGAAGATGAATCCGGGGGGGTTTCCGACCAGGCTCTGGATGCCCTCATCCGGCGCCTGCGTAACCGTCTGGCAGATCTGGATTCTCACCACAACTGGATTGTGACCGTGCGCGGACACGGTCTGCGCCTGGATATGATGGAATAAATCAAACCTGCCGGATCGCAATGTCCGGCAGGTTATTTTATATAGGGAGTTCAGGTTTAATTTTTCCGGTAATTCCGTTCCATGGAGAAGCGCATGGCAGATTTATAAGCCGTTTGAAGCGCATTCACCACTTCCTCCGGCTGTCCTTCCGTTTCACTCTGGACAGCCAGCTGGTTCAATAACTGCAGGAATTCCGGGGTAATCATTTCGCTGTTCGATTCCAATATTTTTCTCCGCCCTGCCTCATCGGTGGCTCCGATTAATTGTTCCACCAGTTCCACCTCGGGGGGTGTACTGGCTTGTTGTAATACCTTTATTACCCGCTGGAGTTTGTCGAACCGTTCCTTGTCATGCTGCTGCTGGGCTTCCTGTAATTCACTTTTGAGAACATTGACAAATGTATCGTTGATTTCCCCCAGCTGTTCGGCAGTTGCCTTTTCAATATCCGGTTCGCCCAGGATTTTTTCCAGGAGTTTGTTGGATTCGTCCATCTGTTTTTGCACTTCTTCATCAATCCGGCGGGTCATATTCAGGATTTTTTCCCTCAATTCCAACAAGCGTGTCTTTTCTTCACCGGATGCCTGCTCTATTCGGCTGCTGAGAATCTGGAAAAACTGATAATCCAAACCGCTGCGAGCCAGACCAACCAGGGCTGTCAGCCGGGTTTCTGTGGGCGCGTTAACGATCAGGTCCAGCAGTTTTTCACGGGTTAATCCTTTTTCACCGGCTTCCTGCAATGAGCGGATGGCTGCCTGGGTTTCATCGCTGCGTTCCTTCAATTCCTTGCCAAGTTTTGTGTTTTCCAGCAATTCCGCCTGCAAACCAGCCAGTGCCTGGGCAGTTCGCTGCTCTCCCTGCTGCATGCTGACTTCGGCAAGCTGTGCCAGCATCATGAAAAATGCCTCGTCGATGAGTTTTTCTTCGGAGCGCATGATTTCAACCCGCGTTTCAGCCGTGGTCGTGGACAACAACCGGCGCAGCAGGTTCAGGCGTTTTTCCTGTTCCTCGATCATCTCTTTGGTAATGCCGTCAGCTTCCAATATTTTGTCGATCATGGTCTGGAAGGTCAGCATTGCCTGGGGACGAAGCAGATATGCCTTGCGCTTTTCCATCGGCAGTCGATCCACCACCCGATTAATCAATGGACCAATCATGCGTTCCTGTTCATTGACCGGGGTTCCCATATCCGGCGGGAAGAAAGTCAATAACAGCTCCTTGTCCGGGTCATGGTAAACAATTGGGACGCCCACATTCCCGGTATATCCACAGGTGGGGCAATTCACAACATTCACACCGCCACTCAGCAACCGCTGTTTTGCCTGCGGATCAGAATTAAGATCAAACAACTGCTCCACATCCGCCTGGATGGGCGTGCGGCAGCGGGGACAATTGATACGTGTCTGGGACATCATTTTCTCTCTTTGTGTATATGATAACTGGAAAATTATACCACCCAAATCCCGGTATAATTAATCCATTCCCCCCGGAGGTTATCATTATGCCATCTCAGAAATTTGCCTTGGAACAAGGCGGCAACAAACGGTTGGAAATTTCCTGGAAGGGTCTCTGGAAAAACATCACCATCCGAATGGATGACTTGTTGATCGGAGTCATCCCCAATCAGAAAGAGTTAAGAGAAGGAAGAGAATTCAAGCTCCTGGATGGTACGGCTTTACACATCCAGCTTGTTCAGGGACTGGCATCATCTGAACTGCGTGTCCTTCGTGATGGTGCCCCTTTGCCCGGTACCGGATCTGATCCCCGCATGCGATTAAAGCAGGCTTATGGAGTGCTTTATTTTATTGGAGCTCTCAACCTGCTGGCTGGTGCCCTGGCTGGGTTGTTCCGTATCCAATTTCTGCAGGAGCTGGGTTTCGGGTGGATATCTGCCGGGTTTGGTATCATCTTCCTGCTGCTGGCATTCCTGGTTCAAAAACAATCCCTCGTGGCTTTATGGACAGCCATTCTCCTGTTTTGTGTTGATATTCTGTTGTCCCTTCTCGGCGGCGGTTTCACAGTCCCCAACCTGCTGATGAGGATCCTATTTCTCATCCTGATGATTGGCGGAATCCGCGCCATCAAGGATTTAAAAGAAGAAAGGAACAATTCGGGATTAATCCTGCCTGGGCAGTGAAAAACATATTCTGGCACCTTTCTGACCTTCGACATTGACCCAGATGCGCCCGCCATGAGCTTCAACAATTGACCGGGTCAGGAACAATCCCAAACCGGCACCCTTGGTTTGTTTTGCCAGGTCCGGAGCCCGGTAGAAGCGGTCAAAAATGTGCGGGATATCATCCTGGGCAATTCCAGGTCCTTCGTCCGTGACGCAGACTATGACAACCCCCGGATTTACACGTCCGGAGATGCGAATTTCACCATCAGGTGCATATTTTATGGCGTTGGAGATAAGGTTGCTGATCACCTGCTCCATGCGCTGCTCATCCGCCACGATGATCGGAAAATCAGCCGGAAATTCCACCACTATTTGATGTTTCCCGGTTTGCATCTGGAATCGCTCTGCCAGGCGGCGACAGAGAACCGGCAGGGAAAAATCGGTAAGGCGCAACGCCATGCCGCCTGCCTGGAGACGTGTGGCATCCAGCAGGTTGTCAATCAGGGTGCTTAATCGATCCACTTCTTCTTCAATGATTTGCAGGCTTTCCTGCACGACGGACTTGTCCCAGACGGCATCCTCACGGCGCAGCGTACTGGTGTAACCTTTGATCAGTGCCACCGGGGTTTTCAATTCATGGCTGATGACCGATATAAAGGTTGACTTGAGTTCCTCCGCCTGCCGGAAGCGCGTGATGTCGCGTACAGTGGCAATAATATTACTCAACGCACCCTCCGGTGAAAGCACCGGGGCATAGGTAATTCCCACCGGAAGTGGAGTTTTCTCGTTTCCCCTGTCCAGGTCGCCTTCCACGTAAAGATAGGCATGGGGCGTTAAGGGCCACCCACCCGCTACAGCCTGTTCAAGGGTAAGGCTTTCGGGTGGTTTCATCCATTGGATGACCTCCTCATGCGGTTTCCCATGCATCCCATCCGGGCTGACCCCCAGCATCCTGCTTAATGATGGATTGCAAATTTCCACGCTTAAATCTGATTTCAGGGTCAGAATCCCATCCGCAGCGGATGCCAGCAGGGCATCCAGGCGTTGCTTCCCCTGTGTGACTTGAGCA
>CALMHE010000121.1 GCA_937863865.1 uncultured Anaerolineaceae bacterium
GGCCAGGACCTTGGTGATCGCTGCGGTCAGCGAGGTCTTGCCGTGGTCGACGTGGCCGATCGTGCCGATGTTGCAGTGCGGCTTCGAGCGGGAAAACTTTTCTTTACCCATCGGATCTTCTCCGTTCTCAATCTACGTGTCTTAACCGGCGAACTTCGCCTGGATCTCTTCCGCCTCGTCCACCAATTTCATTTCACGTTCAAGTTCAGATTTCCGTTCCGCCAGCAGATCCCCTGTCTGGTCTGCACGTTTACGGGCGTTGGCGGCTTGCTCCCCCTGCAAATCCACCATCCGCTTTTGTTCTTCAAATGATGCCACAGTAATCCGCAAACCCTCCAGTAATTTTTCCTGGGACTGCCGGGCTTCACTCAGGTGATGAAGATCCTTTTCCAATTCCTTAAGCCGAATTTTCCGGGATTCTTCCTGGCTCAATTCCTCATCAATTTCCTTCAATTGCGCGTCCAGAAAGCGCAAATCCCCTTCCGCCTGTTTGCGGCGTTCAACAGCGCGGGTCCGATATTCCTCCCATATTTCCAGACCCAGGATATTAATTAAAATTCGTTTACGGTCAGCTGGTCGCTGCTGGGCAAACGAATCCGCCTTGCCTTGCAGGAAAAACGACGCATTGACAAAAGTTTCATAATCCAGGTGCAGGAGTTTGGTAATGGCAGCTTCAGTCCCTCTCAAGGTTGATTCGGTCTGGGTCACCCAGCGTCCCTGATCATCCTGGATGTAGAAATTAAGCTGAACACTTTTATTACGCTCCTTGGAGCGCTGCACCCGGTAGCGCCTGTCTTCATAATCAAAATCCAGGATAACCTCAGCAACATCCTTCCGGGAATGGATGATCATTTCATCCCTGCCGCGGGCTTTGCCAAACACCGCCCAGGTGATGGCATCCAGCAGGGAGGATTTTCCAGCCCCATTGGCGCCGGAAATGCAAGCCAGGTTGATTTCTGAAAAATCAATTTCAACCGGTTCCAGATAGGAAAGAAAACCGGAAACGCGCAAAAATGTGGGAATCATGTTGTTTCTTTTTCCTTATCATCATCGGCTGGAGGTAGTTTGGAAACCAGAACCTTGTCGACCCGCTTGCCGTCCATATCCACAATTTCCAGCTTTAATCCATTCCACTCGAAATGTTCACCGGTGGTGGGGATGGTTCCCAGGTAGCCAAAAATAAATCCAGCCAGTGTCTGATAACCCAGCCGGACTTCATCCGGCAATTCATCCAAATCAAATAATGCTTTAAATTCATCGACCTGCAACAGACCATCCAGCAGCCAGGAACCGTCCTCCCGTTGGACTGCCTGCACCTCCGCCAGTTCACCAGGTGCTGCCGGCATGACCCCTACAATACCCTCCAGAATATCCAGCAGGGTAACCATGCCCAGCAATCCCCCATATTCATCAATAACCAGCGCCACATGGACGCCCGCTTCCTTGATCATTTCCACAACTTTTAAAGCTGACATGCTGTCCGGGACAAACAGGGGCGGCTGCAGCAAGGCTTGAATATCCACCGGACATTCTTCCAGACAGCGCGCCAAAAAATCGCGCACATTTAAAATTCCAACCACTTCGTCCAGTGAACCCTGTGCCACCGGGAAGCGGGTGTGAACACTGGTCAATATCTGTGACTGAATTTCTTCAAAAGGCTCATCCAGGTCTATCCACTCGATTTCGGTTCGGGGAGTCATGATTGCATCCACATACTGGTCACCCATGCGCATGACGCCTTCCACCATGTCCTGTTCGGCTTCACCGAACACACCCACCTGTCCGCCCTGTTCGATCATAACCTTGATCTCTTCCTCCGTCACTGGAGGTTCCTCATTTTCCCTGGCACCCAAAAGCCGCAAGCCCAAATCCGTGGACCAGCTTAAAAGCTGTATAACCGGCTTGGTAATGATTGCCAGAAACCGCATTGGGCGTGAAAGTGCGATGGCAACCCCTTCCGGGTTGTTCAAAGCCAGGCGCTTTGGAATAAGTTCGCCAATGATCAATGAAAAATAGGTGCTGATCAAGACGACTATCGTCAATGAAACACCGCTGGCAACAGTCGCCAACCAGGGAATTGTTGAAAGGAAAGCAGATAATTTGCCAGCCAGGGTGGCTCCACCCACGGCACCGACCAGCACACCCACCAATGTGATGCCGATCTGAACTGTGGACAGGAAACGATTGGGCTCCTCCCCAAGCTCAAGCGCGGCACGTGCGCCTGTATTTCCATCATCCGCTTTCTGCTGCAGGCGCACCTTGCGGGCGGAAACCAATGCAATTTCCGCCATGGCAAACACGCCATTCAGGATCATCAACAGGAAAATTAACAAAATTTCCAGAATAGTCTCTTTCATTTCCCGTTCAACTTACCCTTCCCCTGCCTGTTCCGGTTTTTGATCTGATATTATTTCCCTTGCCAGTCGTTCTAATTCTGCGAGGTTTTGATCATCATCCAGATGGATCGATTTCCAATAAATATCCAGTAATTCCATTGCGGTCAAACTACCCACATTCCGATCCTTTGGCAGCCGCACTCGCGCCTCTTGGATGGGTTTCCGATTGAAGTGGAATTCAAAAGCTGATTCCGCATACCGTCTCAGACCCGGCTCATCCAGCTGATCCTCCCACTCGCGGGGATACTCGACCACCAGGCGCATGATCGCATCTTCAAACTCCTCCGGAGAAGGCAGCGCCCTGCGGCATTGTTCCGCCAGGTCCACAGGTGTTTCCGGTTTGAAATACCGGTCAATAAATTTCCTGCCATTCAGCTTGCGCCATTCCAACCGGGTGTTTCCGCGTTCCACGTTGGCAATGACAAAATATTTGTCATCCCGGGCTTCGCCAAAATCCACCCGTTCAATCGAACCCGGGTAGACCACTGGAGGGTGAGCGGAATTATTAATATTCTGGGCTTTGTGGATATGTCCCAGGGCAACATAATCAAGGCGTTGATCCCTCACCAACGAGCCGGGCAAAATAATATCACTTCCCAGCAAAACACTCCGCTCCGAACCATACATGGCACCCTGCACGGATGCATGAGCTGTCAGCACTGCCGGAAAATCCGGTGATAATTGATCCATCCATGTATGAATGAGCTCTGTCAGCAAGTCTTCCACCTGGCGGTTGATATTTTCTGTCTGCTCTCCAAACAGACCCAATGCCGCCATCAATCCGGAACGACTGACCCACGGTAGGGCAATAATCTGAACCGGCAAACCATCCAGTTCCTGTGGGGTCAGTAAAGCCGGTCTCCCAAGCACCCGGATACCGGGAACCTCAAGGGTATCAAATTCCTGCATGGTATGGGCTCTGCCAGCTGCCGGCGACAGATCATGATTACCCACCAGCAACAGGGTTGGAATCCCTGCCCGGGAAAGCTTCATGATTCGTTTACCCCACTCGCGTTGAAAGGTCGGTGCCGGAGTACGATCCTTGTAGGTGTCCCCGGCAAACAATACCAGATCGACCTTTTCATTGATGGCGGTATCGATGATGGTATCCAGCGCTTTGAGGAAATCCAATACCCGCATTGAAAGACCGGTTGCAGGGTCACGTCTGCCGTGATTGGCAATATCAATATGAGCGTCAGCAAAATGTAAAATTCGTATCATAACCCCTCTATGGTTGTGGCAGACCCAGGTCGGAGGCAAGCTGTAAACAGGGTGTAAAGCCGGGATGATACTCCACGCAGGTTTGAATATCCGCGCTGGCTCCTCCCATATCGCCCAACGCACCCTTTGCCCGAGCCCGCCAGTAATAGGTTTCCTCCAGGTAGGGTTGATCAGAATAATCAACGGTGTTGGTTGCCAGGTTGATCACGTCCCAATAACGCCCGGTGAAATAATAGGAATAATAAGGTCCAGTCTGGTACCACATCATACGCCAGGGTCGATCATTTTTATCCAGACTGGCATAAACTTCAAAAGCAGCATCATATGCCTGAGCAGCTCCGTAGTAATCCTGCAGGCGCATCAGGCTCGTCCCACGGTTAAACCAGGCAAAAAATTGAGCCTGTCCGGTCACGGAATAAATTTCAGTGCTGGCTCTATCCGCAGCAATCTGTTCCGCCCGGGTGGAATCGACATATTCACCCATGGCAGCCAGCAATTCCGGTTCACGTTCCGGGGGATAAACCACCAAAAAGATGTAATTGAAAGGTCGCCACTGGGTGGGTAAATTTTCATAGGGTAGAGGCAATGCTGGTTTTTCTTCAGTGCCATAGAAAGAGTCCATCCCCAGGAATTCACTTCCGGCATCATCATAGCCAATCAAAACCTGGTAATGCCCCATCCAGCTGATCACGCCAGTGAAATCACGCATATAAACGCCTTTTTCAATCAAGACTGGAAAGCCACTGGCAATCAATGTCTTTAATAATTCAGGTGTTCCGCCTGAGCGTACAATAGCCAACAGATTGGTGTGTTCCATTACATAATCTGCCAGCTCGTACGGCATGACGTTTTTATCCTTTTCAAACGGCTTGACAACGGGTCCAATTTCGGTTTGTTTACCCTGCCACCCCCAATAGGATAGTGCCATCGCCAGGTTGGAGGGGGCACAATAATTCCACAGGTTATGCTGCGAGAAGAATTTCATTCCATCCAGCTTGACTGATGCCGGCAATGGAGTCGATGTGGGTGTGGGAATCGGGGTATCCTCCTGGAGAATCATTGTTGCGGTGGGAGAAGGGGTCAGTGTTGGCACCGGGGTCAGTGCCAGTAATGTTGCCTGGACTGCTTCATCCACTGTGGTCTCCGGCACAAACAATGCTTCCTGGGGCGGCTTTAACCAATATCGCAGCCGGATACGCAAATTATCCAGCCGGTATAAAACCGGCTCCCGTATTGCTGGGATGGAAAAACCCAGACCCGCCAGTAGAATCAGCCCCGCCATCCCCCAGATGATCAGTCGTCCTGGTTTGATTTTCATGGTTTGATTATAACATTGTGCAACGAGGGCAGACTTCCCTTCCAGGTGAGTGTGGTCCATAAAAACATCAGTCCCGGAAGATCCATATCCCTTATTCGATTCCGGGGATATAAATGATGGATGATATAAAATAAAATATATCCAAATGAAGGATTAACCGGAAAAAAAAACAAAAACAGTCAAATCCCCGGCATGGTATAATTTTTCGGTTTACAATGTCGAAATAATTGTCCTGGCGAGAGGGGCTTTTTCTCTAAATTTTTTTCAATCAAGCGAGGTTGATATTTAAGGATAGATGTAAAAGCTTCTGCAGGAATAGCTCCTTGCCTTAAGATAAGCCATTCTGATTTGTCATAGTAAATAATTGTTGATTCAATTCCTCCTTCAGATGAGCCGGCATCAAGAACCGGAAAGTTCAGCCCAAAATCGAGTTCAACATGTTCGGCAGGTGTGGCAGA
>CALMHE010000122.1 GCA_937863865.1 uncultured Anaerolineaceae bacterium
GTCACTAAAAACCTCCTCACCGGAAAGCCATAAGGATTGGGGAGCGGCTTCCTGCAAAAATCGGAGCTCCAAAAATCGCAAACGGTTTGGCTCCACTCCGATTTTTTTGCCATTGATGCCAGCAATCTTCACCCCTTCTCGAAAACTCTCCACCCAGGACGCCGGATTATCTCCATAAGAACACGCTTTCATTGGAAATCGCGCCTGGGTGACTTTCGCCATCTCCAATTGTGGAAGAACCAGCACAGGTTCAGCCGGTGGAGCCAGGAGCAGGACAACCGGACGTTCCATCAGGTGAAATTTCAAACCAGTCAGATATGTCAGTGTCGGACCCGGATTAATTACCAAACCATCCATATGTTTGGAATTCATCAACTGGTATAAACGGTTCAGTCGGTTATTCATGTTTCATTGCCTCCATTGGGTTGGATTATAACCGAACATCAACCGGATGTTGATGAAGGAACATCATCCCCTGGTCGTTCGTCAAATCATTGGAAAATTTTTATCATCTCCTGCGAGACCAGCATATGAAATCTCCCAATTTCATTTTTTTGCGATTCAAGATTATTGCTGCCATCATCATCTGCTTGATTTTTTTGAATGCTTGCGATTATGTACGATTCAAACCGGCTTCCACATCCGTACCCACTCCCACCTCGTCCCCCATACCCGAACAGTGTGCCTGGGTTTGGGCTTCAAAATCCCTGCCGGAGGTGACTAGTAATCTGCTAAATATTTTCAACAATTCAGAAATATCAGATATCGAGATCCACGCCTCCGGTTTCGGTGAAAATTGCATTAATTCTGATGGGTCTGTTCAATCCTTTGGCATGATGTGTGTTGACCTATCCTTGAAAGCCAATGTCACCTCATTGGATGATCCTGCATACCTTGGGAATATTCTTCGACCAGCTCTGGTAATTCTAAAAAACCTCCCTCCGGACACCCTCCCGCGAACAGTATGTCAAATTACCATTCACCTTGTTGGACGAGAAAATGATAAATGGTTTTCCACCAGCATGGAAATCCTTGCCCATGCCATTGATTCCGGAAGCACCGGTGTTGAATTCTTTAAATCCCTGACCTCAAATTAACCGTTTTTCCATCCGCCAGGCAGGTTCTTCCACATCATGCCAAACCCCTTCATGATCAGGATAAGACCAACGACCCGGCTCATGTGCAACATATCGATAACCCAGCCGCCTGTATAATGCCTGGGCTCTGATATTCTTCTTCCCAACATTTAGTGTGATGTATTGATATCCCCGTAATCGCAGGTCATTTTCAACCGTACGATGAATCAGCGTCCCCAGCTGTTGTCCCCTGAATTCCGGTCGAACCCGGAAGGAGTACAAGTACGCTCTTTCCAATCCATCTGCAAGGTCAAGCCGTTCACTGTCCAATTGAATAAAAACCTGCCCAACAGCCCTGCCATCCAGCAAGGCAATCCACAGCACACTTTGCCCTGCCAGTTGCCGTTGATAGGCTCCTGCAAAAAGCCGTCGAAAATGCAGGTACTCCCCCTCCCACTCCAAAAGCGGCAGATCTTCAGAAATCACATGTCGGATGATCACCCTCTGCAGCCATTCGGGTTCCTCCCGTGTGATTGCGGCTTCCGGAAGGTTCATCCCCTGTCTTTCCATTCTGCAGCCAGTTGATCCAGGAGATACCGCTCTTCCTCTTCCGATTGAACTCTTCCATCCAGCCAGGCTGCCCGCAATTTCCCCAGTATCTCACGATATGCCGGACCGGGCGGTATGCCAATTCGCATCAGGTCGCGCCCATCCAACCGGGATTTACGATGCTGCCAGTTGGTCACATATTGTTTCAATATTTCCCCCACAGTCTCATCATGGTGCAAACACCAGATGGCGTAAATCACTGGCACGGGATAGTTATCGAGCAACATCACCACCTGACTTATGGAGGCATCCATAATCCTGGGTAAATCCATTGAAAGAGCAGAAACCTGGTTTAACATGGTTCGCAAAGGTCGGGCAAATCGCAGGCGCGTCGAAATCCGATTTTGAATTTCCGGCATCAACTCCCCAAGCCAGATCAGATATCCAATCACCCGACGGGTCTGCATGGAACTAATGAAATCCGGCAAATTCCATGCCTCATCCGAAGAGTTTTCCCAGGCATCCAACAGGTAATCTCCCCTGGTCCTGTCCCACCCCAATTCCGGGTAAATGCTGCTCAATAATTCCAGCTGCTCCAGGCGTTCCATGATGGCGACCGCCTGTCCTTCACTCAGGATTAAATCCAATTCATGCCGCAAACGGTCACCGGAAATCTGCCGGAGAAGCGGACGCGCTTCCTCCATTAATTCAATCGTCCGATCTTCAATTTTAAAATCAAAACGCTGCTCGAAACGGACTGCCCGCAGCATGCGGGTGGGATCATCCACGAACGAAAGGGAATGTAACACCCGCACCAGCCTTTTTTGAATGTCACCCAACCCGCCAAAGTAATCATACAGTTCACCATAATGGCGCCCATCCAGACGCAATGCCAGTGTGTTGATGGTGAAATCCCGGCGGTGTAAATCATGTTTGATGCTGCTGCGCTCCACGGTTGGCAGCGCAGATGGATGATCGTAAAACTCCGTCCGGGCGCTGATCAAATCGAGGTTGTCAGGCAAATCCACCTGACCGGTTTCAGACATTCCGAGGGCAGCCATCACTTCCGGGTAGGCTTCCTCAACCTGCCACTTGGCAGTTCCAAACCGGCTGTGAACAACCAGTCTGCCCCCAAAACGCCGGCTGAGTGCCTTGCCCAATGCCGCAGCATCACCCTCCACAACGATATCAAAATCCAGGCTGGGGCGGTCCAGGATCAGATCACGGACAAATCCTCCCACGATGTAAACCGGCAGCCGGATTTCAAGTGCCTGGGCTGCAATCAATTTCAAGAAAGTCAGGCGTGTGGGTGGCAGGGCGTGTTCCAGTTTCTCCCGTAAATTCAACCTGCCCGGGATCGCCTGTTGTTGTTTTCCCAGGACCTTCAGCAAATCCGTACGCGTGACGATTCCAATTATGGATCCATCTTGAGGTGAAACGACTGGAATCTGTCCCCAACCGGTGGATGCCATCAACCGCTGCAGGTGTTCAAGGGGATCATTGGGTGTTACACTGACTTCACCAGCTTCCATCAGGCTGCCGGCAGTCAGGTTAAGTTTATGTGCAAGCGCCCTGTCAACAGACCGGCGGGTAAGCAAACCAATCACTTTGCCATCCCGAACGACCGGATACCCCTCATAACCATATCGCTGCATCAAACCAGCTGCTTCCTGGGCGGATGTATCTGCCGCCAATACCAACGGCTTGCTGGACATTATCCTTCCGGCTGTAATGGAAGGACGCACTTTTTGACGTAATAAATCCACCAGGCGTTCCGTTATGTCGCTCAACAGTGGCAGTTCACCTGTCGGGTACACTTCAGCCTGGATGAGGGCTGAAGCAGCCCTTTCATGTCCACCCCCTCCAAATTCCGCAACAATGGCAGCCACATCGATTGAATCGGTTGTCGAACGTGCTACAATCCGGATGCCTTCGTCGGTACGCACCAACAGGAATAATCCATCCGGATCCAGCAAATCCCGGATTTTATGCGCCACGCTCGAAATTTCCTCTATCATTCCAACTGCATCTGCGGTTGAAATTAATATATTTTGTCCCTGGATATGAAATGCGCTGACCGATGCCAATAACTGATCATATAATCGCCTTTGATCAGCAGAAAGTGGCGGGTTTAAGTAATCCGCAGCTATGTGCAGACTGGCTCCCTGTTCCAGCAGGTAGGCAGCCGCACGCACATCCCGCGGGGTTGTGCTTACATAAAGCAATGATCCGGTATCCTCATAAATTCCCAAAAGCAGAAGAGTGGCTTGTAAAACTGAAAGATTACCGTTATGTTCCCGCAAATCTTCAACCAGCAGAGTGGTGCAAGATCCCACCCGATCCACATGCACAACCCATTCCGGATTAAGATCCGGGCGTTGCGGATGGTGATCAATCACCTGGATGATCGTTTTCTTTGTGATCCCTTTTAATGTAACCAGGGACTGTGTATCCACAAGTGTGACTGTATCAATGGGAATGGAAGGAAGGTCACGTGCTTCCATAAAAGGGAATTCGGTTGCATATAAATTCAAGAAATTGCGAACATTTCGATTCATCCGGCGCGGTAGAATGGGAAAAACATGTTCGTGAAGCAGGGTTGCCCCAAGCATGGCTGCCAAAGCATCAAAATCCGCCTGTTCATGGGTGAGAATGATGTGCATAATGTAATTGTAACACCGGCAACCATCCTGACACCCTTTTTTTTGGTATCATTAAAGAACGCCAAATTGTAATGGATGATGTTCATGAATAATAGCTTTTCCCAACTTTCAACAAATGAAATTCAACGTTATGCCCGTCATATTGTCATCCCGGAAGTCGGATTGGAGGGTCAACTCCGCTTAAAAGCCTCCTCCGTACTATTGGCAGGCACTGGCGGGCTCGGTTCACCCATCGCACTTTACCTGGCGGCTGCCGGGGTTGGTCGCATCGGGTTGGTGGATTACGACACTGTTTCCATTTCCAATTTACAACGCCAGGTCATCCATGATACATCGCACCTGGGGCAGTTAAAAGTGGATTCAGCCGGGGAGCGTCTGGTGGAGATAAATCCTGACATCCAGATCGAAACCTTCAGCGAACCGTACACTTCCAAAAATGCAGAAACCATTTCCCGTGGGTATGACATCCTGGTTGATGGTACGGATAATTTCGCAACCCGTTATCTTTTAAACGATCTGGCAGTCCTCACACGCAAACCCTATGTATATGGCTCCATTTTTCGCTTTCAGGGTCAGGTTGCTGTCTTTGATTCCAGACAGGGACCCTGTTATCGCTGCCTGTTCCCCCAACCACCCCCGCCTGAAAGTGTTCCTTCATGCAGCACCGGGGGCGTATTTGGAGTATTGCCCGGCACCATTGGCACCCTGCAAGCTGCCGAGGTCATCAAATTAATCCTGGGGATTGGCGAGCCGCTTATCGGAAAATTACTGATCTACGATGCACTGGAAATGTCCTTTCAAACCGTTCTGGTGCCAAAAAATCCAGCCTGCCCGGTCTGTGGTGAAAACCCCGTCATCAGGCAACTGGTGGATTACGATGAATTCTGTGGAACTCCCCCCATTGGCACCCCATCGGTTCTGCTCCCCCACGAATTGGAAATATCCCCGCATCATCTGGCAGAGAGGCTTTCCGGCGGTGAACAAATCACCTTGTTGGATGTCCGGCTGCCAGGGGAACGCCTGATATCCAATCTTCCCGGTTCAATTCCCATTCCCATTGATGAACTCCCCCATCGGCTGGCAGAATTAAATCCTGCAATTCCCATTGTTGCATATTGCCGCAAGGGAATCCGGTCAGCCCGCGCGGTTTTATTTCTCAAGGATATCGGATTTTCCAAAGTATGGAATTTATCAGGCGGTATCAATGGCTGGGCTGATGAGATGGATCCGGATATGCCCAAATATTAAGGAATATCACACCCTGGATTTTTCGATCGGATGATGTAAAATCAATCCCGAAGAATACATGTTCTTATTGAGGAATTCATGAACAAATTCAGCCCGGTTACCCTGCCTGGTGCGGAAAAACCCACCTTGTTGGTGATTCTCGCCCATCCGGATGACGAGACCTTTGGCACCGGTGGAACAATTGCCATGTATGCCCGGCGCGGTGTGGATGTCCATCTCATCTGCGCCACACGGGGGGAAGCCGGTGAAGTCGATGAAAAATACCTGGAAGGCTATCACTCCATAGCTGAATGTAGAATGGCTGAACTGCGCTGTGCTGCCGGTAAACTGGGATTAATATCCGTAATATTTCTGGATTATCGTGATTCCGGCATGTCCGGCTCACCCGATAATCATCATGAAAACGCCCTGGCTGCTGCCGAGGTGGATGAGGTTGCTGAAAAAATCGTGGAACAAATCCACCGTTTGCAGCCCCAAGTGATCATCACTTTTGATCCTTCCGGCGGTTACCGACACCCGGATCATATTGCAATCCATCAAGCTACCGTGCGGGCATTTGAGATGGCAGGTGATCATGAAACGATGACATTGCCGCAGCTGTCTTTCACTCCCCCACAAAAACTGTATTTTCACACCATGCCGAAGGGATGGCTGCGATTCATGGTCTGGTTCTCCCAACTGGTCGGACGTGATCCAAGAAAGGCAGGGAGGAATGGAGATATTGACCTGGTTTCCATTTCTGAAACCCGGTATCCCACCCATGCCCGCATCAATTATCATCCGGTTGTAAAAATCCGCGATGAAGCTTCTGCCTGTCATGCCAGCCAGGGGGGAGGCAGATTTCGCAGCGGGATTTTTGCACCCCTGCAGCGTCTGATTGCATCCCACGATAATTATATGCGTGCCTTCCCCCCACTCCAACCGGATGAAAGGTTGGAACACGATCTATTTGAGAATGTTCGATGATTTACAGAATATGGAAAAACTCCATTCCATAACTTAAAGTCAATTCTGAAAATCAATCGAATTATGGTGACATTAAAATTCGGGAAATAATTATTCGGTTTTGGCAGCAGGACTCATCTGCACACCTGAATGGGCGTATCAAAGACCAAGAAGGAAACGTATATTGGTGGATTCTTCCCTGGCGCTGGCGGAACACCAACCATCAATTTTGCCAGCCGGGACGGGATAGTCCGCTCAACACCAGGCAACCGGTTGGATGGATGAGTTGGCTTGGAACAGGCATTAATTTGCTGAAGGGAACATCCTGTGCGCTATCCTGGGAAATACAAATTTATCGCCCGCTGACGTTACCGCTGATCCTCAGGTGCCATCGAATGACGGACTATTGAAAAAGGATTTAACCCACAGAGGCTGTCATCCACAGCCTCTGCGTAATTATTCCTCTCCAGTCATTTACAACCGGATGACCGTGCCGCAATACTCACATACAATGGTATCCTGCCCGCGTAAAATGGTTTGTGTAATGGCGCCATTGCAGGATGGGCAGACCGTTGGGGCATTTTTAATCCTGTCCACTGCAGCCTGATCCAACTCAATCGCCCGATCCTTTTCAAAATCATGGGTGACAGCCCGGTTGATCAATCCTTTCCACCGCTCACAATCCTGCCAGATGTGGATATGGATGGCACGGAACGGCGCTCCGCTTGCCAGTTGTAAATCAAGGTGATCCTCATTTTTAAAAACACCCTGCCTGGAGGTTCGTACATCTTCAACCAGTGCGACCGGTGTTTCAAACTTGACTTCCTGTACTTTCTTTTTTTCAGTGGTTACAAATAAAACCTTCTTGGTGGCAATCTCCTCTTTTTGTTCAAAAATCAGGCGTTGATCCGTCAGATACAACACACCTTCAGGGTCGCCCTTCTCTTCCTTCCCGCCTGGCGCCCAGACTGCTTTTACAGCCATAATTCCCGCCTCCGTTGGGAGTAATTTAAAGGAAGCTTCCGCTATCTGGGTCAGCATCCAACCCACTTCCTGCAGATTTTGTTTGAATGAATTTAATTCATTTTTTAGCTTGTCGTACATGCCCTCGATGGATTGGATGACCGCACTTGCCCGCCCCTGCAGAATATCCACATCCGAGCGCAGTTGTTTACAAATGGGTCTGGCAAGCGCCACATTGGATGAGATCCCAACCAGGCGGGAGAGTTTGCTCTCCACAGCAGGTAATTCTGATTCCAATTGTTGCCCCTGAAATTGAATTTGGGTCATGATTGTGGGACGGAGCATGTGCCACCGATTGATCATCTCATCTGCCTTGGCTTCCATGGCTTTCCCAAATACATAACCCCGCTGCCGGAGATCATGCATCTTGTTGGGCAAGCCGGATATCTCTGTATCCAAATCCTCCACCTCATCCCGCACACTGGTCAGACGGATATCCCGCTGAAGTTTTTCCAGGTCGCTTTGAATGGATTGGATATCTTTTTGGAGAATCTCGATCGGTGTTTGACTCTGGTCTGCCATATCATCATCCTTCCATGTTTTATTGTAATTATTTGGATTTATTTATTTGCATCAGATGGGTTGAAAATTAACCAACCTTTTTGCACGCCTCAACACCCAATGTGCATCAATGGTAACAAATGGATTGATTAGCCGTTTACTTGTCGGTCCCCAATCAACCGGTGAATACCCACTGAGTTGCGGACGTGTGGTCCGGTAATAGCGGCTTTCCGTCCGGAAACCACCTGACGGTGACATGTATGATTCCAAAATTTCCAAGGCTTCCTGGCAGCGGGGATCCTGGATCAAATCCGCCTCTGCCATAACCTTCAGACCAAAAAGAATGTCATAATGCCAGTAACAGGGAAAATGCAATGAAAGGAAAGACTGATCCATGACCGTTCCATCTTTTTTTCGGCGAAACATTCGGCGGGAAAGAAATATTTCAGCTGCCCGCTCAACAGCTTTCCGGGCGTCCAGGCTGCCGGTCTTTTTTGCATACAACGCAAGTGCCCGCATGGGAATCAGGCTCTCCATGAATGATGAAATCCTTGCATCAGGATTCCGATCGCAATTCCATCCACCGTCATCCCATTGCCACTCCATCAGGCGTTCAGCCAGCTGATCCGAACGCTCATCCGCCAAGCCAAGCTCCAGCTGGCTCCAGAGTGCATTTCCTTCCTGGGAAGCGCAACGGCGCACCCGTCCATTAATCATACGGATATTTTTTGCATGGTTTTTTGAAAACAGCCAGTCCAATTGTTGATCCCGCAATGGGATCAGACGTTGATCGCCGGGAGGGTAACCAGTCTCTGCCAGCATTGCCAGAATCCAGTGTCCCCCCGACCATTTAAAAT
>CALMHE010000123.1 GCA_937863865.1 uncultured Anaerolineaceae bacterium
TCCCCCAGGAAGGCGCTGCGTAAATGCCCTACATGAAAAGCCTTGTGGGTGTTCGGGTGGGGAAATTCCACCATCAAGCGCTGCCCCTTACGTGGACTGCGACCAAATTCCCCCCCCTCCTCCAATACGGTGTCAATCACGCGACGGGCATAATTTTCAGTTGAGAAATAAATATTCAGATATCCCTTGACCGCTTCCACACGATCAAAGCCCTCGGGGACTCCCAAGGCAGCAGCGATATCTTCAGCAAGTTCAGTTGCGCGTTGGGGAACATTAATTTTTTTCCCTAAACGTGCTTCCTGGGCGGCGAGCTGGAAAAATGATGTTGAAATACCCCAATGCCCGCTGAAAGGTATCCAGCTCCATTGAAGAACAGGATCAGGCAGTGAATTCTCATCACAATATTCCCTGATCCAGCTGTCTATTTTTTGCTGCTCTTGCTCGAACATTGCTCTCCGATGAATGCAAAAGCGGGAGCGTTGGCACTCCCGCCGATTGTAAGATTGTTCGTCACCCGACAAGCCGGGCGCACGCAATAATTACTTCGCCAGGGTTGCCAGGCGCTTCATTAACCGGCTTTTGCGGCGGGCAGCATTATTCCTGTGAATAATACCCTTTTCAGCAGCCTTGTCCAGGGCGCTGACAGCCTGTTCCACGGCATCTTTCGCAGCCTCGGGATCTCCGCTGTTGATGGCGAGGCGCGCCTTGCCAACAAATTTACGCGCAGAGCCACGATAATAGCGGTTGTGCAGGCGGCGCTTTTCATTCTGCCGGTTACGTTTAATTTGCGACTTGATGTTTGCCAAAGTACTTCCTCCGGATAAACTTACATTTGAACTCGGAGGGCAATTTTACCTGAAGGTTCCCATTCTGTCCAGTGTTGGATGGTATCAGGATAATCCAAAATTTTTCTGCATTTTATTACTTAAATTTTTGTCCCATCCGGGAGGGTTGCACCGGACAGGGACTTTGCCCGCAGAATCCGATAATCGGGCACATTGGTATTGAGGAGGTTGGCATTGGTTAGATTTACGTTTGTTAAATCCGCACCCCCCAGGTTGGCTGCCAGCAGGTTTGCACCCGAAAGATCTGCTTCAAATAAATCAGCCTCAGCCAGGTTGCATTCCCGTAAATCCGTACCCTGTAATTGGGCTCCCTTAAGGGATGCCTTGCGCAGGTCTGCACCAACCAGAAATGCTCCATTTAAATTGATTCCACCCAGATTCGCATCCCGCAGATCACACCCTTCCAGGTGGGAGTTGCTCAAATTGGCGCGCATCAGGGTTGCACCCCTTAAATTGACTCCCCGTAAATCCATCCCGCTGAGATCAATTCCGGTGAGCCATAATGGTCCTGACTGATTGAGCAGCATATAAATATCATATCGTTCGAATTCAGCCATTGATCTCCTCCAGATTTCACGCGATGGAAAATGATTTTCCCTGATTTATTTTATACTGAAAACATGAACAGGTGCAAGCCGATTTTCTTATTTGCCAATTTCATTCTGTAAACAGCTCAGCCAATGTTCTGCCCGGTCCTTCAACCGGACAGAACTTATCGCAAGAATAGGCTGCTGAAGTAAATTACTTTCCAGGTCGGAAATCCGGATTGTTTTCACCGGGCGGTCCGACCAATGCCCTGGCAGAAATCCTATCGCAGATTTGTCGTCAGCAATCAACTCTTGCAGTTGACTTGCATCAGCTGCCAGTTTCGCGGTTGCCAAATAATTGGTGCCATGCATGACAACTTTATCCCACAACAACCGGGTTTCATCAAAGAGCGGGGGGATCCATATATTTACTTGCAGGTTTGCGTAATCACTTGTATCAATCTGGCTGCACTCCGGGCATTGGTCAAATATTGCCTGCCAGGAGCGGGCTGAACCCGAGAAAATATCCTGTACTTGTGCCATTGTCAATTCATTGATTGGATTATCAGGATGAACAACCATAATCAGTTCATCTTCCCCAATAATTACAGGAAAATCACCAACCTCGTCCGGCACTCCCCAACCGATCAGAATATCTGCCTCTGACAGGTCCATTTCTCCTGACGTGACATGATTAACCAGTAATTGAACACCATTTGATAAGGCGCACTGGTTCATCGCCTCACCCATCCACTCCAATGAAGCTGAACATTGCACATGGATGATTTCCATATCCGATATATCGGCTGGCTGGGGTGATGAACATCCTGCCAGGCATGCGAGAAATCCAAACAGGATCAAACCACCCAGGATCAATCTAGACATAATACACCAGCAGGCAGGTACCTGCCGCCAGGACGCAATAACCCGCGAACCAGGTCAGAGGGCGGCGGGTGAGGAATTTTAACAACCAGTGAATGGATAAATAGCCTACCAATCCAGCCACCAGAAAACCAATGATCATAACCGGCAGAAATTCCTGCAGGTTGGGAACTTCCAACAAATCCACCACTCCCAAAACACCCGCTGCCAGCATGATGGGAACAGACATCAAGAAGGAAAAACGTGCCGCGGTCACCCGATTTAGGTTGCGGAACATACCGCCGGAAATGGTCGCTCCGGAGCGCGAAATGCCAGGAAAAACAGCTGCAGCCTGAAAAATCCCCATGATCAAAGCATCCAGCCAGTTGAGCTTTTCCATGTCACGATTCCGCTTCCCCAACAATTCTGCAGCAGTCAGTAAAACTGCAGTTCCCAATAATAAGAATGATGTTGCTGCAGGACTCGAAAACGCCCGTTCAACTGCTTCTTTCAGGAATATGCCAATTACTCCAGCCGGGATGCTGGCAAGGATTAAAAGCCAGCCCAATTTCGCCGGTTCACCCTCAAAAGGCTTTTTGTTCCACAGTTCATTGAGAAAACCCTTGATGATGATCCATAAATCGTTCCTGAAATAGATTATCACCGCCACAAGGGTGCCCATCTGCACCAAAACATCAAATGGAAATATTTGTTCCGAAGGGATTTTCCAATTGAATAAAAATGGTGCCAAAACCAGGTGAGCCGAACTGGAT
>CALMHE010000124.1 GCA_937863865.1 uncultured Anaerolineaceae bacterium
CTCCCGTGATCATGTTCTTGATATAATCCCGGTGCCCCGGCATGTCCACGTGCGCATAGTGCCGATTCGGCGTCTGGTATTCCACGTGCGAAATGTTGATGGTGATCCCGCGCGCTTTCTCTTCCGGTGCATTGTCAATCGAGTCATACGCCCGAAAATCTGCACCCCCCAGCATTGCACAGTATTTCGTGATCGCCGCGGTCAATGTCGTCTTCCCATGGTCGATGTGCCCCATCGTTCCCACGTTCAGGTGCGGCTTATTTCGATCAAATTTTTGCTTCGCCATGATACCTCTCTCCTTCGTGTTGGTTCTTGTTCCTGGTTACAAATTTGTTGCTTGTTACGTTACCGGCAGTGAGAGCCCTCAATGGGATTTGAACCCATGACCCCGCCCTTACCAAGGGCGTGCTCTACCAACTGAGCTATGAGGGCTTGCCGTTGTCCATGTTGAAACCCCGGGGAAGGGGTTTCTGGTCAAACGACCAGTGGACGGTGAAGGATTCGAACCTCCGAAGGCGTTGCGCCAACTGATTTACAGTCAGTCCCCGTTGGCCACTTGGGTAACCGTCCCAGCCCGAGCCATTGCCAGCTCGCAAGCAAGGTTCTCATGCGAGTACCTCGCTCGCCAGCCTGCAATGGAGCCGACGATGGGAATCGAACCCATAACCGCCCGCTTACAAGGCGGGTGCTCTGCCACTTGAGCTACGTCGGCAAATCAATTGTTAAATTTCCGATACACAAGCGGATTGGATTATACCAGAGCAAATCCATCAAGGCAAGGTTGTTGAACCGCGTTTCAAACGATTCTTCGTGGTTTGCCGGTAACGAAAAATTCCGCCTGGAATCCCGTTAATCGGCGGGAGTCTATCAGAATTTAAGGCGCGCGTCAAGACAAATGACAAAAATTAATATCATATTCCACCATTGGGATGGATGACGAATCCAATAAACATTAATCCAGTCTGCCGGGTCCCGGCAGGCTGGACCCTGACGGATTTTCCCACCCCCGGGCAGTTTGGGGACAATGTCTCCGGTTTCCCTTATCCAGTGGCTGGTGATGGGTATTCCCCCCTTGGAAAATCGTTCATTTTTTCCGCTGGGAATCGATGAAACGGATGAACTGAAGATTTCGATGTTTTTTGTAAATATTAATAAAATCGAATAAATAAATATATGCAAACTATTATTTCAATCTTTATTGTCAACCATTCATCAGACCGGGACAAATGGGATATAATTAGCCAAAAAGGCGCTTAGTATTCCATGGAAATTACCTGGTACGGACATTCATGCTTTCGGCTTACCGAACGCAACCTGGCAACCGTTGTTACGGACCCTTATGACTCAAAGCAGGTGGGGTATTCCCCACTGAAGCTAAAAGCTGATATTTGTACTGTCAGCCATGACTCACCCGGGCACAATTTTACTTCCGCCGTAAAAAGTGAGCCGTTTCTCATCACCGGTCCCGGTGAGTTTGAGATTGGCGGCGTGTTCATCACCGGTGTACAGACCAATGGTCACAGTAAAAAGAGTCCCGAAGAGCCGCGCAACACCATGTATTTGATTGACTACAACGGTCTGACCATTTTACATCTGGGCGACTTGAATCGTGTCCCCACCCAATCCGAAGTGGAGGATTTGGGTACCATTAATATCGCCCTGGTGCCTGTCGGTGCCGGCGGCAGTCTCACCGCTGTTAAGGCGGCTGAGGTGATCAGCATCCTGGAACCCAACATCGTCATCCCCATGCATTTTGCCATCCCGGAATCGACCGCTCAAATGGAACCATTAAGCCGCTTCATGAAGGAAATGGGATTGAAGGATCTGGAGTCCCAGCCATCGTTGAAGGTGACCAGCATCAACACCCTGCCGGAAGAGACGCAGGTGGTGGTTTTGCAATATCAGAACGGATGAGGTGACAGTGCCGGTCAAGATCATCTTCACCTGGGATATTGCCCCGGATCGCGAACAGGATTATTTTGAATTCATGGTGCGGGAATTCATTCCCGGTGTTCAGCGCCTGGGGTTTGAACTCTCCGACGCCTGGGCGACCGTGTATGGCAGCCAGCCGCAAATCATGGTGGGCGTGGTGCTGCCGACACAATCCAAAGCCCGCCAGGTGATGCGCACCTCCGAATGGAATACACTGTATACCAAATTATTGGATCACGTGGTGAATTTCTCCTCCAAAATGGTGGAAGCCCGCCGCGGGTTCCAGTTTTAATCCCCATCAATTGCTAATGACATCATTATCAGACAGCCTCCTGTCATGGTATGCCGCCGCTGCCCGTCAACTTCCCTGGCGCGGCGCGGAGGATCCCTATGCCATCTGGGTTTCCGAAATTATGTTGCAGCAAACCCGTGTTGAGACGGTCATCCCTTATTACATCCGCTGGATGGAGCGTTTTCCAACCCTTTCATCCCTGGCTGCTGCAGAGGAGCAGGAAGTACTGGCTTGCTGGGAAGGTTTGGGGTACTACAGCCGGGCGCGCAATCTGTGGAAGGCTGCCCGCCGGGTACAGGATGAATTCAGGGGAAATCTTCCCAAAACTGCTGCCGTCCTGCAAAAACTGCCGGGTATCGGCGCTTACACGGCAGCTGCCATCGCTTCGTTGGCATTCGGTGGGGACGAAGCTGCACTGGATGGAAACATTCGGCGGGTGTTGACCCGGGTATTCAATGTGACCATCCCAGCCCGCACCAGGGCAGGGATGGCGCTGCTGCAGGATCTGGCGCGTGCCAGCCTGCCCGCTGGAAAAGCCGGGGATTACAACCAGGCATTAATGGATCTGGGAGCCATGATCTGCAAGCCCAAAAAACCCGACTGCCCGTCATGCCCGCTGGAGCAGATTTGTGAAGCACGCCGGTTGGGTGTCCAGGAGGAACGCCCAGTACTGGAAATTCGTCCCCCCGTACCGGTAATAACCGTCACCGCCGCCATTCTGCAGCGTGACGGACGGGTGCTGACTGCCCGCCGTCCCTCCAAAGGTCTGCTGGGCGGGATGTGGGAATTTCCCGGCGGCAAGGTGGAGGAAGGTGAAGAACTTCCCCATGGCTTGCAGCGTGAAATCCGCGAGGAATTGGATGCGGAAATCGGGGTGGGTGCGGAATTCGGGGTTTACCGCCATGCCTACACCCACTTCAAGGTGGTTTTACACGCCTTTTATTGCACCCTGCTGAAGGGTGAACCTTATGCCCGCGTGGCAAGTGAAATCCGCTGGGTGAAGCCTGCAGAACTGGCAGACCTGCCAATGGGGAAAATTGACCGTCAGATTGCCAATCAACTGGTGCTCAACGAATCATGGAATAATGTTTGATGCCATCAACATGATCTTAATTTAAATTGCCGCCGGGGATGCCGGCGGCAATTTTCTTTACATAAAGGATGCCTTATTAGCGCGCCCAGTAGTTTAATTCGTCAATCTGGACAGTCATGTTTTGGGTTTCATCCGCTCCGACAAAAATGCCGAAAAAGCCATCGGCAAATGTGGTATCGGTGATCTCACCCATTTTTACGCCGTTCACATACAGGGCAATCGAGCTGCCCGAAGCCATCACACCAATCCGGTTGGCGGCATTGGCGCCTTTTTGAATGGTGTCATGGGTCGTCCAGGGGATATGAGTTTCCCAGACGCCCTTTGGTTTGGCGGCACCATTCCATTCCGCCACGCGGAACTGACCGGCGCAGTTAATGCCGAGCAGGTAGCCGCTGTTGGCGGGGTCAGTCTTTGGAACGCGCACGAACAATCCATAATGATCCGTCCCCGAACAGGCTTCAAATCGACCAGTGATTTCCAGGTAATAATTGTTGGTGCGCGGGTAGGACATCAAACGCCAGCCATCGGTGTCGGTCAGAGCTGTGAGGATCATCTTCCCATCCCGGAAAGTCACTGAGGTGTACACATCCTCGCCGGTTGGCCAGTAATCATCCTTGTCCATCGTATCCGTAAAGGTGGGCGCGCCCAGCGATGTGCGCGGATCACCGGATGGGAACGTGGGGGTGGGAGCGGGTGGGACGGTCGGTGTTGCTGTTTCAGCCGGAATGGTTGCCGTGGGGGATTGTTCCGTCACGACCACCTGCTCTGATGGTGTGGCTGCCACTTCGGTCACCCCGGTTGCCTGAGGCGTGACCATGACAATCGTGGGTGTCACCACCTTCACCCAGGCTGTGGGCGTCGGCTGGGCGGTGAGGATCATCGCCACCTGCGTCTCCATATCCGAGTCTGACGGTGTGGGGTTGGCATTTTCAATCAAGGTGCAGCCACCCAGTACCAGGCTGACCAGTAATATCAATGGAATCAACTTTCTCATGGTTTCTCTCTCCTTAAATCAAGGCAATTAAAGACAGGTATCAGTGGATATGCAACAAGACGGTTTATTTGACCCAAAGGTTCCTAACCCAGCTTGTAACCAATTTTTCGAAGGAAACTCTTCCGCCAGGCGATGCCCTCCTCGCCCTCAATTCCCTTGGGCTTTGCGCCATCCACCACACCCAGGATGCCGCGTCCCTCCCCGGTATCCGCCAGGATGATCTGGGTGGGATTGGCAGAGGCGCAGATGATGTGGCAGATTTCCGGCACATTCCGAAGGGCAGGTAAAACATTAATTGGATAATAGCCGGCACCCAGGAATAAAATAAAGCAATGCCCGGCGCCAATCGCCAGGGCATTCTTTTGTGCCAGGGAGATCATTTCGTCATCCGTTCCTGTCCAGCGCACCAGGCAGTCGCCGGATGCCTCACAGAAAGCCAGCCCAAACTTGATGCCCGGCACGGAACTAATCAATGCCTCATGGATATCTTCAACGGTCTTGATAAAATGTGTCTGCCCGAGGATGAAATTAATTTCCTCCGGTTTTTCTATGGATACAGTGAGCAGTTCCATAAACCCTTCCTTTCTCCAGGCAACCGCATGTCATACACTGAATTGACCACCAAACTTTATTGTACCCCGGGCTGGCTTTTGAATGCAACTGCTTTCTTCGATATGGCAGGGTTGTTACCATATTTAAGGTACAATCATTATTAATTGGCTTGAAAAAGGGTGTCATTAACCCTTCACTGAACAAATCAGACCGGGAGAAGTTAGTCATGAATTCGATTGCCATCCATACGGAAAATCTCTCGCGCACCTTTGGTCAGGTGACCGCCCTGAACAATGTCAGCCTGGAGGTGCCTGCCGGGATTGTTTTTGGTTTCCTGGGACCCAACGGCGCCGGGAAGACCACCACCATCCGCCTGTTATTAGGCTTGCTGGCTCCGACCAGCGGGCGTGCCACGGTTCTGGGTCTGGATACCCACACACAGGGCGCGGAAGTTCGCAAAAATTGCGGCGCTTTGCTGGAAAACACCGGGCTTTATGAACGCATGACTGCTGAGGATAATCTGGAATTTTACGGACGGGTCTGGCATATGCCGCCGGCAGAGAGGAAGGCACGCATCCAGATGCTGCTGGAATCAACCGGATTATGGGAGCGCCGCAAGGAACCTGCAGGTCAATGGAGCCGGGGGATGAAGCAAAAGCTTGCCGTGGCACGTGCACTCCTGCACCAACCCCAGATACTTTTCCTGGATGAACCCACTGCTGGAATGGATACACTGGCTGCTGCCGCCTTACGGGAGGATTTAGTCAATCTGGTGCAGCAGCACGGCGTAACCGTATTCCTTACCACACACAATATGGCTGAAGCAGAAAAACTCTGCCAGCGGGTGGCTGTCATCCGCCAGGGACAGCTATTACTCATCGGCTCGCCGGATGAATTGCGTCTGCGCAAGGGTGGTAACCGGTTGGAAATCGTGGGGCGCGGCTTCACTGAGCAGGTGATTTCCCTGCTGCGCCAGCGCCCGGAAGTAACCGGTGTGGAATGGTCTGATCAGCATGTCACCATTGATTTGCATGAAGAAGTGGACACCGCCC
>CALMHE010000125.1 GCA_937863865.1 uncultured Anaerolineaceae bacterium
TTGCAGCATTTGGTGATCAACATTACTGTGTCCGCAAATCGGTGGATAGCGGGCGGACCACCACCCAGGTTGAACCATTAAATGACATCCGCCGGCGGGATGAACTTGCCACGATGCTGGGCGGCATCAGCGCGGCAAACCGTTCCGCAGCGCAGGAAGCGCTTGAATTGGCAAGACAACGCGCTGCAGAATTAATCCGGTTTAACACCCCCCCTCAATAGATCATGGAATCAGGCAGCATCCTTCGCATTCTTTTGTTGGGTCCGCCTGCCGTTTATTTGAATAATGTTCCGGTTATTATTCCAAGGCTGCGAACGCGGGCGCTCCTGTTTTATCTTGCCTGCCAGCCGGGTCCGGTTGAACGGACTCATCTGGCGGACATTTTCTGGCAGGATAAAGAAGAAGTGATCTGCCGGCGTTACCTGCGGGAAACGCTCAATAAGTTACGTTCCGCACTACCGAATCAATCGCTGATTCTCACTCCACATGATCAAATTGGATTGGATTTTTCCAGGATTTATGTGGACGTGAGGGAATTTCGCCTTCTCGCAACGACCATGGGAATCAATCACCGCGCCATTGGTGATCCGTTATTACCCCCCATGGTATTTCAACAATATCAAAAAGCCGCCAACCTGTGGCGTCTGCCGCAATTCATGGCTGGAGCCAACCTGCCTTCCACTGAGGCGTTGGATGAATGGTTGACCCTCACCACGGTGGAATTGGACGCCGCCCGGCGGAACATCCTTTTACGCCTGGCGGATCATCAGGCGGAAATGGGCGATCTTGAGGACGCCATTTCATGGGTGCGAAAGGGATTATCAGCAGATCCTTTAAATATTGGACTGCACCGGCGTCTCCTTCAATGGATGGTTCGTTTGGGACGTTATGGTGAGGTGCAGGCACACTGCGACCTCATCATAAATCAATACCCGGAGGATCAGGCTCTCAGGTCGGTATTGAACGATTACCGTCAAAAAGCCATTGAATTAACCACCTTCATACAGCCGGAGGATCACCGTCCCTGGGAAAGCCGGGGGGAATATTCCATCCGGTTTGTGGGGCGTCAAACAGAACTGGATATCTTGAAGAAACTATATACCCGGGGAGGGGTTGCTCTCATCTATGGAGAGGCGGGATATGGTAAAACCCGTTTATTGTATGAACTGACCCGGCGGGTTGAACCCCCACCGCACCTGTTGATGACCTCATGCCAGCATGGTGATGCGGATATTGCCATGCAGGCATGGATTGAGATCCTGCGCAACCATATCAGTCCGGAAGAATGGCAGCAGTTAAAACCCATCTGGTCGACCATCATTGGTCGTATTCTGCCCGAATTATTTTCCCTGCAGCCGAATCTGCCGGTGCCGGATGCCGCCTGGGCGACGGATGCCCGCCCCCTGTTATTTGAAGCCATCCATCAACTGCTCCAGCTTGTTTCCAAAAACCGCCAGCTTTTGCTGGTGATTGATAATGCTCATCATTGTGACAAGGAAAGCCTGAGCACATTGGAATACCTCATTCAGAGACATTTCTTCCAATCACGCGGCTTGCTGGCGCTGGCTGCCCGGGTGGAAGAAGATTCCCCTGCACTGTCGAAATTTCTTGAACGGATTCGACCCGGTCGGCAGATTCAAATCATCCATCTGGAACCCCTGAATATTGAGGAAATCACAGAACTGTCATCCTTAGGATTGCTTAAAATTCCTTTTTTCTCAAAGCAAAAATAAAGTGAAACATGCAAGGCCTATACTGAGACCGGAGATATTGATAAAAGATAGTCCTCTTTGTTTTAGCAATGTTCTATAAGCCATTTTTAAATAATTCGTAAACATAATTTTATCAGGTTTTATTGTGATCATCGAACAGCGAGTATAGCTCGACACCCGATGTATTCCGCTGGATTTTTATTCTGTCCTTAATGATTTTATAGGATTAGCAATAGCTGCACGTAACGTTTGCATACTCAAAGTCAAAACAGCAATAAAAAGCATAGCAAGTCCACTCATCACAAATACCCACCAACTCAATTGGGT
>CALMHE010000126.1 GCA_937863865.1 uncultured Anaerolineaceae bacterium
GTGAAACACCGACTGCGAATAATGGGCTTCGTCAATATGCACCTCGTTGGAGATGCGGGTCACCACGCGCGGCTGGGGCGGTTCATCGCTGTGAACGCAGATCAGGTCAATATCGGTGGTGCCGCCCAGCAGGGGGGCATCGAAGAGCAGTGAGCCGGTCAGATAGATGCAGATGAGGCTGCGATCCTGGCGGGCAAGCAGTGCCGCCCGGTCACGGGCTAACTTCAGCAGGGCTTGTCGGGTGATTCGCATGGCAACTCCTCTGATTCTGGTTCCCTGTCAAAGGGAATGATTACGGGGCATGGGCAGCTCCGGCTGGAAGGGCGCCAGCTGCAGCGCTTGGCGGATGCGGTTCTCCACCCATTGCAGGTCCTCCGGGTAGCGGACGTAATCGATGGCGTTGGAGTCGATCACCAGCACGGGCATGGGGTGCGACTGGTTGAGAAAGAAGGCGTCGTAGGCAGTGTTGAGTTGGTCGATATAACCGCGCTCCATGGTGCGCTCATACGCCCGGTCGCGGCGGGCAATCCGCTCCATCAATGTGGTGGTGGTGGCGCGCAGGTAAACCATCAGGTCGGGCTGGGGGATCTTTTCCGCCAGTGCCTCCTGGATGCGATGGTACATGGTCAGTTCGTCCCCCTGCAGGTTGATGCCGGCAAAGAGGGCATCCTTGTCAAAGGTGTAATCGCTGATGAGATGTTCACTTTGTTCCAGCATGGCGGGGATGCCCCGCCGCTGCTGATGATAACGGCTGAGCAGGAAGAACATCTGCGTCTGAAAGGCGTAGCGCGCCCGGTCGGCGTAAAAATTGCTAAGGAAGGGGTTTTCTTCAAAGACTTCCAACAGCAGGGCGGCGTTGAAAGCAGGTTGCAGGAGACGGGCAAGGGTGGTTTTGCCCACCCCGATGACGCCTTCGATTGCGAAATACATGGGCAGGCTCCAGGGTTGAGGTTAATCCTACTATACCACACGCCGGGGTTAATGGCGCGGGCACCTGGCAGCCCACTCCCGGGCGCGCTCCAGTTCACCCTCCTTCAAAGGTCCCTTGTCGCCAAGCACCAGGAAACCTTCCGGCACCAGGCAGATCGTCCCGCCCTTCTCCATTAACGTCCGGGTGATGGATTTGACCGCATAGGAGCCGGTGCGCACGATGAATCGTGTGAAGGCTGACCGGGTATCCTCCAGCGAGAGGCGGGTGTCAAAAGCGGAGACGCGCACCCCCTTCAAGCCGCCCGGCGGGATGTTATTCAGGAAGTGATCGATGGCGGGTGTGGCGTGCCAGCTGCGGGTGGGCGAACCAACCAGTAAAATTTCCAGACCCTGCAGGTGTTCCAGGGTGACCTCCGCCACAGGCAGAACCACAGCCTCCCCCAGACCCTCACCAATGGCGCGGGCAATCCGTTCCGTGTTGCCAAAAACCGAATCGAAAATCACAAGCCGTTTCATTTCGGGTTCCCTCCTTGGGTAAAACCGGGGAATGTACCCCATTTCCGGTTGATTATGGATTCAATTGTAGCATTTCCATACCGGGACTGCCTGTTGATTTGACGATCATTCAGCGGAATGTCCATGCCGGTGGTGAATATCCGGCAGATGCTGGTGCTGGTGCGCCAGGCTGGAATGAACATGCGGATGGGAATGCCGTCCCTGAAATTCACCAACATGAACATGAGCATGATGTTCATCCGGGTGGCTATGGGCGTGTTCGTGGGTCATTTCCGCGTGAACATGATAATGCTGGTGTTCCTCATCTATCAGTAAGCGTGCGCCGGCAACCATCAATGGAGCCGCGATGAACAGCATGGGATTTAGAGAATCCTTAACTATCAATAACGAAACGATCATTCCCACCAGGGGTGCGGTTCCAAACAGGGCGGAGGTACGGGCGGCGCCCATCCCGCGCATTGCCAGGATAAACAGGACAATGCTCATTCCATAACTCAGGCTGCCCAATACCATGGCACCTGCCACAATCCCCGGCTGCGGAAGGGGTGATTTTAAAATCAAAGCCAGAATCAATGAAACACTGCCGGCTCCCAGTCCTTTCAATGAGACAATCGTCAGGGGATCCTTGGAGGAGATGTTGCGGGTGAAGTTATTGTCCAGCCCCCAAAAGATGCAGGCGGCGATGATTCCCAGCGAACCCGGCGAAAATCCCCAGCCTGCATTGAAATTAACCGTGAGTAAAATTCCAGCCACGGTGACCAGACCCACCGCCCCCCATGCCCTGCGGCTGAGAGCTTCCTTAAAAATCAAGACGGCAATGAGCGTGGTCGCCACACCCTCAAAATTCAAGAGCAGGGAGGAGGTGGCAGCCGGAGTGTTTTTCAGGCTGAACAGGAGGGTGATGGGGGCAGCCACACCCCCCAAAATAATGGCTCCTGCCAGCCACTTGAGATCCGGTTTCTGAAGGGGCGCTTCAGTGGTTGTCGATTTTTTACGCCGGGACAGAAGATGTTTGACCAGCAGCAGGCTGATCCCGCTGCCAAGGTAAAGAAATGCCGCCAGTGGAATCGGATCCACCCCGCCCAACAGTAATTTTGCAAGGGGTGTGCTGACGCCAAATAACAATGCCGCCAGCAATGCCTGGGTGAAAGCGGTAAGATGATTCCTTCCCATCCAATCAAACCCTGGATGATCAGGCGTCCTGCCGGGT
>CALMHE010000127.1 GCA_937863865.1 uncultured Anaerolineaceae bacterium
GTGTTAAGCAATGGGATTATTCTGATACCACACCCTGGACCAGAAAATCATGCTGGTAAGTGGCGGGGTCCACATCCGGATCAATCCACACGTATGCTTCAAAACTGAGCGTTTCACCCGGGGCAAACACCTCCTTTTCGGGGTAAATATAAGCATAATTGGTCGCCATTAAATTTCCATCGGTGTCGAACAAGCCAACCATGATTGTTGCAGAGGACAGGTTCTGACTTGTCGAATTGGTTACATCACCTTTGATTGTCCACATGCCATATTGATCAAAAGTTACGGATTCATTGGCAACCGAAAGATCGACCAGTTGGTAATCCACTTCATATGTCCAATAAGGATCAATCTGAACAGTAAACGTGGAAAGGCTGTCCCGGTATGTATCATCAAATCCTAAAACAGAGAAATAGCTGATATCAAAAGGAACTGTTTCACCGGGCGCAAGATATGCACTGACACTTGACGTGCCTGCATCCAGAACCATTTCATCTGAATCATACAAGCCGGCAACCAGGCTGGTGTAGTAGGTGACATCCCCCTGATTTGTAAGGGTACCCACAATATGGAAATCATCCCATTCGTCGAAATAATTATTCGTGAATTCGATATAAATGGGCGCCAGTTCGAAACCTTCCTGTTCGTAAGATTCGATAAAAATATCCCATTGACTGAAACTTCCATCAGTTGGAGCATCAATGTCAAGGCTGAAGGGGGTGCGATCCATGGCGTTTTGATCACCATTTGCAGCCAACATGTAGGAATGATTGTATGAATCAGATGTTGCCACAAGATTGTCATCATCGTCCAATAATGTGCCAGCAATCGTGCTGATGTAAACACTTTTACTGGATTTGTTGACCAATTCGCCGGTGATGTAGTACTTCCCATCTTCACCTTCACTGAGGATTGCGTTTTCAATGGAAAATTCAGGTCGGGTTAATATTTCTCCCACATAGCTGTTGGTGACAGTCACAACGTAATCAGTGGGAACACCTGTCTCAATGGATGTGTAAAAATCAAAGGGGGTTGATTCTCCAGGTTGAATGGTATAGAACATGGTGGAGCCGGGCAGACTTTCAACCACTTTTTCACCTTCCAATAAAAGGGATTTTCCGTTGGAATCGCGGAGCTCGACTGTCAGTTCCAAACCATTGAGAGGTTTGTCGGAATCATTGCGAATGATTCCAATGACATGGTAGTAATCAAATCCATCCTTATAAGCAGATGATTGGATGATAGTCAGTCCGCCAGAGGTTTTCTCGGTTGGTTTTTCTGTAATTACCTCGGTCGGTTTCTCAGTGGGAACTGCGGTTACTACCTCCGGGGTTGCTTGAATTGTGGGTGTCTGGCTGGGTTTGGCTGCATTGCAGGCAAGGGTCGCCAGGGCAAGTACCAGAATAACACTGATAATGACGATTCGGGCATGGGTCTTCATTCTTTTCTCCTATAATCATGGGAATGTGAAGAATAAAAATTACCAGAGAGGAATCCTCTATGGGATATTAAATTTAATTTTACATGAGAATTTAAAAATAAAAAGAGGGAAAAACGCTGAACCTTGTCAGCGTTCCATGCTGACCACCTGGTGTTCCCACCTATGCCAGCCGCCGAACTGTTCTGTTAAAATTTGTTTTCCTTCACCAGGTGTTTCAAGACCCAGAAGTTCCAAATCTGCATCCACCATGATACGGACCAGGTTGCGGAAGGTAACCTTGGGCTGCCAGTCCAGTTCAGCCCGGGCACGGGAGGGGTCTGCCATGAGGAAATCGACCTCGGTGGGACGAAAATATCGAGGGTCGATATGTACATATTCATTCCAGTCCATACCGACATAACCAAATGCTTCATCAAGAAATTCGCGGATGGAATGGGACTCACCGGTCCCAATGACATAATCAGCTGGCGAATCCTTTTGGAGCATCTTCCACATCACTTCCACGTATTCAGGTGCATAACCCCAATCCCGGCGGGCATCCAGGTTGCCCAGGTAGAGGGCATTTTGCTGTCCGGCGCGGATTGCAGCCAGAGCGCGGGTAATTTTACGGGTGACAAATGTTTCCCCACGCCGCGGGGATTCGTGGTTGAAAAGAATTCCATTGCAGGCAAAGAGGTGATATCCATCCCGATAGTTGCGTGTCATCCAGTATGCATAAGCTTTGGCTGCAGCGTAGGGACTGCGGGGTTCGAAGTAGGTGTTTTCATTTTGAGGGGGTTTTGCTGCTCCGAACATTTCGCTGGTTGATGCCTGGTAAAAACGGGTTTGAATTCCACTCTTGCGGATGGCTTCCAGGATGCGAATGGTTCCCAGACCGGTGACATCGCCGGTATATTCCGGCATATCAAAACTTACACGCACGTGGCTTTGAGCAGCAAGATGATAAATTTCATCCGGCTGGACATTATAGATGATATCAAGGAGGCTGTCTGGAATGGAGACATCACCGTAATGCAGGTGCAGGTTTACCTCTCCGCCATTGCCATGAGGGTCATGATAGATATGATCAATCCGGCGGGTGTTGAATGTGCTGGCGCGGCGGATCAGTCCATGAACTTCATATCCTTTATGGAGTAACAGCTCAGCCAGGTAGGAGCCGTCCTGTCCGGTAATTCCAGTAATCAATGCTTTTTTCATCATCAACCTCCTGAGAAT
>CALMHE010000128.1 GCA_937863865.1 uncultured Anaerolineaceae bacterium
TCCTTGTATTGCTCGAACGAGAGCGTATCGATCAACATCGGTCGTCCCTGGTGAAACTGGATGTTGTAAGCACTGGCATCCTTGAGGGACAGGTTAAATTCCAATGCTTCTTTTTGGATGGCAAGGGTCGTCAGGGCGGCATCCTTCAACTGGCTGAAACACCATTCATAAGGATACGAAATAAACTCCACCCGTTCCGGTTGGATGATGCAGGCAGCTTGTCCCGGATCGGCGGGTTCAATATTCACTTCCCGGTGAGGGATCAGCAGGCTCATTTTTACCAGCCGGGAATATAAACCCGAATCCATCAATCTCCGGTAATCCACCTCACTGATCCGGTTCACCTGGCGATATAACTCACCATCACGCCAAAAAAGAAATCCTCCCGGATCGCGAAACGAGGCGCCGATACGCACCTCATTCCGTGTCATCTGTTTCCTCACCTTGCATTGGTTCTGAATCCTGTTCGACAGGAATATCGGATTCACCCTTGTTTTTATTGAAGAAGGATTTGATCTTCTTCCAATAGAGTTTGATGGTAAAGCCGGCTCCCAGGAAGAGTGCCAGTAGAACCTGCAAAAGCAGGCTTCCCGAGCCCGGATCGAGGTAGGCTAATCCTAATAAAAATGGTGACGAAAGAAAAATATTCCAGTTCATAAACACCTCAGGATTTCGACAGACTTAAACCTCATCATCCCGTTGGATTGGATTTCCACCGGAGGTCTCGCCAAATTATAACACCATCTGGAAAGCACCCAGTCAATGACCCGGTTGCTCCAGCAATAACCGGCACAGTTCGCGCACCGCACCCATTCCTCCGCAGTGTTTTAAAACAAGGTCGGCAGCCAACCTGGCTTCCGGTTCAGCATCCGCCGGGACAACAGCACAACCCACCATCGGAAAACAGGGCAGGTCGTTGACGTCATTACCCAGGTAAACCACCTGATTTGGATCCACATGACGCTCTTCCATCATTTGTTTCAGCACTGCAGGTTTGTCCAGAATGCCCTGATGACATGCCACCTTGATTTTCCGGCAGCGGGCTGCAACAACCTCATTGTTCTCGCTTGAAAGAACCACTGCCGGTATGCCTGCCTTCTGCAGAAGCGTCAACCCCATGCTGTCACTCTTGCTTGAAGAAACAAATTCGCGCCCCTCCAGGTCAGTCCAGACCCTGTTGTCCGTTAATACTCCATCAAAATCCATCACCAGGAGTGCCGGACGGGCTGGCAGCAGGCGTTTCCCGGTCAAGGGGCGCACCATATCCAATCCCCCGTTCATAACCAGCCATTCAGCGCGCTGCCAGTCGGAAGGATTATCAATATCCACGGTATATCGGGGATCAATCAGCACCGGCAGGATCACATCTCCAGACATGGAATGTTTTTGGGTAATGACTCCGGGGCGGATGACATCAACATGCCCGGTCTGCCAGTGGACTGGTGGAAGTGCCTGTCGCGGTGCGTTGTATGGCTCAGCGATGCCAGGCACGCTTAATAATGGATGCATACAACCGGATTGCGGGTCAATTTTCCACATTTTATGCGGGTTCTGACCGGCAGGTACCACCCCGCGTACCGAATCCGCTTCAGGATGGTCAAGCAAAAGCCTGACAGCTTCATCCAGTAAACCAACCGGACGAACCGGCGAGGTGGGGCGCAGCTGCACAACCATATCCGGGTGGTAATTCTCGTGATCTGCCAGCCATCGCAAGGCATGTTCAAATACCGGCAGGTCGGTTGAATCATCCCGGGCATATTCCGCGGGACGCCGGAAGGGGGTCTCCGCTCCATGTTGGCGTCCAACAGCAGCTATCTCTTCATCATCGGTGGAAAGGATCACCCGGGTGACTGTCTCCGCCTGCAATCCTGCAGCAATGCTCCAGGCAATCAACGGCGCCCCGGCAAACAAGCGGATGTTCTTGCGGGGAATGCCCTTCGAACCGCCCCGCGCCTGGATAACGGCAAGCACTTCGGGTGGTTTTACCATGCAGTCCAACCTCCATCGACAACCAGGTTGGAAC
>CALMHE010000129.1 GCA_937863865.1 uncultured Anaerolineaceae bacterium
TCCTGGAAGCTGCGTTCACTTAATTATACGGCGCGGTTTATTGAACTTGCTTCCGAGATCAATACCGGAATGCCGCGATTTGTGGTGGGAAAAGTTCAGGATGCTTTGAATGACCAACGAAAGCCACTCAAGGGCAGCCAGGTACTTATTCTGGGAGCCGCATATAAACCGGATATCAATGACCTGCGAGAATCTCCTGCCATCGATGTTATTGGTTTATTAAAACAAAAAGGTGCCGAGGTCAGTTATCATGATCCTTTTATTCCATCCATTGATCATGATGCGATCAGCCTGAATTCGGTGCCAGATCTGATGAGAGCTGTCCAAATCGCTGATTGTGTGGTAATCGTTACCAATCATTCGGGTTATGATTATCCGAAAATTTTAAATTCCGCAAAATTAATCGTGGATACCCGGAATGCCCTTGGCGCGCTTGGGCACGACAATCCAAAAGTGGTGAGGTTGTAGATGCCCCGTATTTTGGTCACTGGCGCTGCTGGATTTATCGGGCAGAAGGTATGCGAATTTCTGCTCAATGATGGATTCGAAGTCGTTGGCGTTGACAATTTATGTGACACCTATGATATCCGGTTAAAGGAATGGCGGTTACAACAATTAATAGACAAGCCAAAATTTTCATTCCACCGGAAGGATATCTGTGATCTGGAAGAGTTGATGAATATTTTCCGGGGTGAAGGTCATGTGGATGGTGTAATTCATCTTGCCGCCCGGGCAGGAGTACGCTATTCGCTGGAAAATCCCTGGATATATTATCAAACGAATGTGAATGGTACTTTAAACCTTTTGGAATGCTGCCGGCAGTTGCATGTCCCGAAATTCATCCTCGCCTCCACTTCATCCATTTATGGCGCCAAGGCACCCTTGCCAACACCAGAGGATGCGGACAGTAGTCATCCCCTGCAGCCATATTCAGCAAGCAAAAAAGCAGGTGAAGTGCTATCTCATAGTTACCATTACATGTACGGATTGGATGTGACCGTTTTCCGATATTTCACTGTCTATGGACCGGCAGCCCGCCCGGATATGGCAATGTTCCGCTTTACACAATGGATCGCCGAGGGTCATGCCCTGCGTTTGAATGGCGATGGAACCCAATCAAGGGGTTTCACGTATGTGGATGATATAGCCCGTGGTACGATCCTGGGATTACAGCCTTGTGGCTACGAAATTTTCAATCTTGGCGGGCATGAAGAACTGTGCATGCTGGATCTGATTCAGATGTTGGAATCCATGCTCCATAAAAAAGCAAAGATTGTCCACCTGCCCTTCAACCGCGCAGATATGCGCACCAATCTGGCTGATATTTCCAAAGCCCGCCGGGACCTGGGTTGGGAGCCACGGATTACCATGCAGGAAGGTCTGCGTCGTCTTGTGGACTGGTACATCAAGGAACGCAGCTGGACCAGCCTGGTGAAGACTGAATGAGTCTGACGCATACTATTCGGACCTGGATTAAAGATCGTTTGCTGCGGCGGGTGGTCCGAAATTCCGCCTACCTGTTTATCAGTAATGCAATCAGTGCCATCCTGAGTATCGTTACAGCCAACCTGCTGGGAGTTGCAGGTTTTGGCATTCTCGGAATTGTGATTGGTTTTTGTTCCAATGTCAACCGGTTGTTGTCATTCCGAATGGGTGACCTGGTTGTGAAGTATATGGGGGAGTCGCTGGCAACGGATCAAAAGGATCGGGCAGCTGCAATCGTGAAGATCTCCATGCTGGCTGAGACCCTTACATCAATCACTGCATATGGGATTCTTGTGTTGTTGGCTCCCCTGGGCGCCCGGTACATCGTCAAAGATCCTGGCGCAACACCGCTGATCATGTTATATGGATTGTCTTTGCTGGCAAGTTTCTCAACAGAAACAGCCACAGGCGTTTTACAGGTGACCAACCATTACCGCAGTCTGGCGTTGATCAATCTGCTTCAAAGCCTGGTGACTGCTGTCATTATTGTTTGGGCATCCATTACCAATGCAGGCTTGCTGGCTGTTTTGATTGCCTACCTTGTGGGAAAATTCATCATGGGACTCGGACCAACATGTGTATCCCTGTACTGGCTGCCACGAGTGCTGGGAAAGGGCTGGTGGAAGGGTTCATTTTCAGCATTGCCTCCATTTCGTGAACTGGCAGGCTTTGCTGTCAGTACAAACATCAGCGGGACCATTAATGTAATTGCGCGTGATAGTGAAGTGTTATGGGTGGGCTACTTCTTCAGCCCGCTGGAAGCCGGTTATTATAAAACCGCACTTGCCATTATTAATCTGGTGATCATGCCGATCACACCATTTATCAGTACGACTTACCCGGAAATTACCCGCAGTATCGCCAGAGGTCTGTGGTCAAGATTGCGGCGGCTTTTACGCCAGGTAACCTCCATAGCCGGAGGGTGGACTATTCTTGTATCTATTGGGCTTTTATTTTTTGCAAAACCGGTATTATTTTCTTCCTGGCTTCCCGTCATCGGGCGTGACTTCCAGGTTTATCCGATTGAGTTTTTACCCGCATTGCCGATCCTGTTCGTCCTCTTGATTGGTTTTGGCACGGCAAATACTTTATTTTGGAATCGTCCTCTTTTGCTGGCATTTGGCAAACCAGGATATCCCTTGATTATTGCTTTCGGGGCGATGATGGCTAAAGTACTCCTTGCATTGTGGCTGGTCCCAAAATTTGGTTATATGATGGAAGCAGGATTACTTTCAGCTTATTTTGTGGTGTCGGTCGGAATGATCGTATGGTATGGCAGACGGGAGTTGAGGACAGCAGAAAGGGAAAAGCCGGAGGAGGCATTGGTATGCGCATAGCCACAATAGCCCCATCATCTGTTCCATCCAATACCGCACATAGCATTCAAGTAATGAAAGTTTGCAGTGCCCTGGCACGTGGAAAGGGTGGCGTGGCACTCTGGATACCGGGTGAAAAAAGCACTTCCTGGAATGAGGTATCAACATATTACGGAATTGATACTGAATTTGACATCCGCTGGATTCGATCCCGCCAGACCATGCGCAGGCTGGATTTTACGGTTTCCGCTTTGCATGCCGCAAAAACCTGGGGGGCTGATTTAATATACACCTGGATGGTCCAGGCGGCTGTTGCAGGGTTATGGATGGGATATCCAGTTGTTTTGGAATTGCATGATCGTCCCACTGGTCGATTTGGTCCTCTCTGGCTGCGTACTTTTGCAGGTCAAACAGGGCAAAAGCGGATCCTGTTCATCACCTCGGCTTTACGCCGGGTGGTGGATGAAGAATTTAACATTCGTTTCCCTGACTACCAGATGAAAATTGCCCCAAACGGGTGTGATTTGGAACATCACCTTGCCAATCCATCTGCAAAGGATGCCCGGGCTGAATTGGAAAATCTGGAAAACAGCCTTGATCGCGCTGGAAAATCGGTCCATCAAGAAAACCGGCTTTTTCCTCGTAACGCCTTTCTGATCAGCAAAGCAGTCCGCAAGCGTTTCCCTCATGATCCAGAAGTTTTAGCGCTTAAGCGGCGCCTGCGCTGGTACCACGTGTCTGTTTATGGCGGCGGCGCCATTGTGGGTATCTTGCTCATCCTGGTGTTGTGGTTTGGCGGAAGGGGAATCTCCGGCATTATTCGCGCCCAGCAGCTCGCCCGTACCCCATCTCCCACCGTGACAGCCAGCATCACGCCTACCAGCAC
>CALMHE010000130.1 GCA_937863865.1 uncultured Anaerolineaceae bacterium
TATATACACCTGTATTACCTCAGGTACATGTGGAACGGCTTCGGGCACAATTTCTAACCAACCTTGCCATTCGGGAACAGGATACCGAAGAACGGGCATCTCTCGCACTTGATGAAACTCTTTTCCCCAATCACCCATATGGCAGACCGGAGGATGGATATCCGGATTCAATTCGCTCCATCCAACGCGAAAATCTGGTTCAATTTCACCAAAAGAATTTTGGACCCCGCGGAATGGTGATTGTTGTAGTGGGAGCGGTGACAGCAGACCGGGTGATTGAATTGGTCCAGTCCAAATTGGGAGACTGGATCAATGATCGACAAAGCAGCTCCTATTCCCTGCCTGATTATCAACCATTAATCAAAACCGTCCGTCAACATATTCCCCTGCCTGGTAAAAGCCAGACTGATTTATTGATTGGAATGCACGGTCCCTGCCGGACTGCACCGGAATATTTGGCTGCATCATTGGGCAATAATATCCTGGGACAATTTGGCATGATGGGACGCATCGGCGATGCGGTAAGGGAACGGGCGGGATTGGCATATCATGCATCCACCAGCCTGAACTCCTGGCAGCAGGGTGGTTCGTGGGAGGTGTCAGCCGGTGTGAATCCTGCCAATCTGCAGCGAACCATAGATTTAATCCTGCAGGAATTACAGCGCTTTGTGCAGGAAACAGTATCGCTTGAAGAATTGCAGGACAGCCAGGCAAATTACATCGGGCGGCTGCCCCTTTCATTGGAATCGAATGCAGGGGTCGCAGGTGCTCTGTTAAACCTTGAACGTTTTCAACTCGGTTTGGATTATTACCGGTTATATGCACAGAATGTCTCCAAAATTACACCTGACGCCATTCTCGAAGCTGCCCGAAAATATATTCATACCGACCGGCTGGCGATCATCTCATCCGGTCCGGATTTGGAGTAAATTCAATGCTGCGCACCGGTGTGGATTTGGTGGAAATCCAGCGGTTGGAAAATCTTCGACCTGAAATACGATCACGCTTCCTGCAGAGGGTTTTTACTCCTGGAGAACTGGAGGATACCGCCGATAATTTGCAAATGCTGGCAGGTCGGTTCGCCGCCAAGGAAGCTGTTGCCAAAGCCCTTCAAACCGGCATTGGACTTATCAGCTGGCAGGAAATTGAAATCCGCCGCGGGGAAACTGGAGAGCCATTATTATTCCTGCACGGCAATGCTCAGAAAAAAGCTGCCGATCTTGGATTAACGGACTGGTCAATCAGTCTCAGCCATACCCGCCAATATGCCATGGCCTTTGTTGTAGCGATGGGTGTCGAGCCCACATCGAGGAATGAATGAAAATCCTTTCAGTCAGTGACATTGAAATGGGGTTTCTGTATTCACCCCGCATTGCTGATCGTTTCCATGACGTGGATATCATCATCGGTTGTGGTGACCTGCCCTATTACTACCTGGAGTACATGATCAGCATATTGAATATCCCGTTGTACTACGTGCGCGGCAATCATTCTCCCCTGGTGGAAAGTGGTTTTGGAGGAGATCGTAAATCACCTTGGGGAGCGGTGGATTTACACCGTCGGGTCATCCAGGATGATACAGGTTTGCTGTTGGCTGGGATTGAAGGAAGCCTGAAATACAACAACGGTCCCCACCAATATACCCAGGGCGAAATGTGGGGGATGATCTGGATGATGGTTCCCCGATTATTCCTCAATTATTTGCTTTATGGGCGTTATTTGGACATCTTTATCACCCATGCACCACCGTATCATATTCACGATTCCGATGATCTCCCTCATCAAGGAATTAAAGCATACAACTGGCTGATCAAGGTGTTTCAGCCGACATTGCATCTGCATGGTCATATCCATCTATATACTCAAAATATTGTTCCATTAACCCGTGTAAAACATACCCAGGTGATTAATTCATATGGGTATCGGGAAATATTATTTACCCTGCCCATCCACCGCGGCGATACCTCACAGGCTCAAATCAGGATTGCCGCCAAGGAGGTTGTCATGGCATCTGATGCCCCTCCCCCCATCCGAAAAATGGCGAGTGATGATTTCAACATCGCAATTCGTAAAGGATTCTGGCGTTCCGTGGTCAGCTGGCTGAAGCGCAAAGATAATTACCTGCTCCCTTTTGACGAATACCGCAAACGCCTGCCATTCGCCAGTGAACATTACATTGGCATGCGCCAAATTCCCCTGGATCGAATCGTTGGTAGTGTAGGTCGCTACCAGGATTTTGACAGTGTATTCCTGCCCCGCCATGAGCGAATCCGCCCGCGTTGGGAGAGTATTGATACAGCCCATCTCCAGGATTTAATCCTCCCCCCCATCGAAGTGTACAAAATCAGTGAGATTTATTTCGTTCGAGATGGAAATCACCGGGTATCCGTCGCCCGCGAACGGGGTCAGAAATTTATTGATGCCCTGGTGATTGAAATAGATGTTCCCATACCAGTCGATGAGACCACCAATCTGGATGATTTAATCCTGTCTCACGAACATCTGATGTTTATGCAGGATACCCGCCTGTCAAATTTGCGACCGGAAGCCAGTATCCAATTGACCCTGCCGGGAGTCTACACCCAGCTCCTGGATCATATCCGCACACACCAATGGTTCATGGGTGAAAATCGCAACCAGGAGGTATCCTGGGAAGATGCAGTTGTCAGCTGGTACGATGAAGTTTATATGCCATTGATCCGGGTGATACGGGAACAAAAAGTCCTGGAATCCTTCCCGGAGCGGACGGAAACAGATTTGTATTTATGGATCATCGAGTACCTGTGGTACTTGCGTGAGGAATTGCAGGAAGTCAGCTTGGAGGAAGCAGCCCAGCAATTTACGGATACCTATGCAGCCAAGCCTGCCAATCGATTGTTCCGTGTTCTGGAGAATATCGTCAGGATATATCCGGAGGACGAGCCCATCCCGCCTGAAGATGACCGATGATTCTCATTTGAGTTCACGGACGCCAATCCACAGGTGGTTTGGCAGGATCATCCGGCTGGGACGAACCTCCAGACCTGAAAGGCGCGGTGTTCGATCCTTCATCATGCTTGGATGGACATAACATAAATCCGGCTGTTCTCCATATTTCCGCCTGTAATATGCCATGGCTTCATTTATTTTTGATGCCAAATCCAGCCTGGGATTGTTATCAAACCATAACATTCCAACCTTCATGTCACCCTCCAGGAATAATTGATCGTCAGGATCAGATAATTCGACCATATGTTTGTCGCTTGAAAAATCATTCCAACCTGCTCCATCAGGCTTCTCCAGGGATGCGGTCAATGGAGATGCCCTTTGGGATCAAACTAAAAATACCAGCACCAGAATTAAAATTGGATCTGCATTGAACATTATAGTACATACGTTCTATTATAGAACAATTGTGCTGTTTGTCAAGGGGTTAAATAAAAAATCCCCGTCCAGGGGACGGGGATTAATATCAATCGGTGAAGATTTAGAACAAACCCACCACTCGACCCGTTTCCAGGTCCAAATCGACATCATTAAACACAGCCCTGGTGGGCAGACCCGGCATGGTGGACATGGTTCCCAGCAAAGGATAAAGGAAACCAGCTCCCACAGATGCGCGAATATCTCGGATCGGGATGCGGTATCCCTTGGGAACGCCCTTCAACGTGGCATCATGGCTTAAGGACAGATGTGTCTTCGCCATGCAGATTGGCAAACCGCCAAAACCAAGCCGTTCGTAATCGGCAATCCGTTCCTCTGCCAGTTCGGTGTAATCCACGCCGTCAGCCCCGTAAACCTCGCGAGCAATGGTTTCGATTTTGGACTTGATGGATTGATCCAGTGGGTAGAGGAATTGGAAGTCGGAGGGCTTTTCAGCTGCCCGAACAACTGCCTCCGCCAGATCCACTGCACCCTCACCACCCAGAGCCCAGTTCTTGCACACGACAGCATCTTCAGCGCCGCCTTCTTCCACAGCTGCCTTGCGAACCAATTCCAGTTCTGCAGGGGTATCCGTGGCAAAGGAGTTGACTGCGACCACAACCGGGATGCCGTACTTGCGAGCCACTTTGACGTGGTGGACCATGTTGGGCAGACCCGCCTTCAGCAGTTCCAGGTTCTCATCAATATATGCCCGATCCAATGGTTTTCCAGCCACAACTTTTGGTCCGCCTCCATGCATCTTGAGGGCGCGGACTGTGGCAACCACTACAACCACGCTGGGGATCAAGCCGGAGTAGCGGCACTTGATATCCAAGAATTTCTCCATCCCCATGTCTGCTCCAAAGCCGGATTCCGTGATCATGTAATCCGCCAGTTTCAGAGCGATCCGGTCAGCGATGATTGAACTGTTGCCGTGCGCAATATTGGCAAACGGTCCGGCATGCACAAAGACAGGAGTTCCTTCCAGTGTCTGCATCAGGTTCGGCTTAATGGCGTCCTTCATGAGGACAGTCATGGCGCCAGCCACGCCGAGATCCTCGGCATTGATGGCTTCACCATCCTTGCTTAAACCAATCACGATCTGACCCAGCCGGTGGCGCATGTCTGCCAGGTCGGTGGTGAGTGCCAGAATTGCCATGATTTCAGATGCTACGGTAATGTCAAAACCGGTCTGGCGGGCAAAGTCTTTCTCATCATCACCCTCACCAACCGTCACGGTGCGCAGGAAGCGGTCGCTGGTATCCAGGACACGCCGCCAGGTGATGGTATCCGGATCGATATCCAACCGGCACATTCGTTTCCGTTCTTCCGGGGTCAAATCATCAGGTTCCGCCCGGTTGATTCCCAGCTTTTCCATGCGGGCAAGCATCCCACGGGTCCAACGGCGTTTCCCGGCTTTGTCAGCTGGGAAAAGACGGTTGAAAAGTTGTTCATCGGTTGCATTGCTCTCATGCAAAATACGGGCGTCAATTGCTGCAGCCAGCAGGTTGTTGGCAGCTGTGATGGCGTGAATATCACCGGTAAGATGCAGGTTAAAATCTTCCATCGGAATAACCTGGCTGTAACCGCCG